>NZ_JBEOXU010000138.1:0-16368 GCF_040296725.1 Streptomyces sp. NPDC002044 | reverse complement strand
GCGAGCCGGCCGGCGCCGGCTACGCCACGGCCCCGCGGGGCCCAGCCGAGTCCGCCCGGGTCGGTGAGGGTGCGCAGCAGGGTGCGCCAGGCCAGTCGGCGGCGGCCGCCCCGGGCCAGTGCGGCCGAGGACAGCCGGGCGCCGAGGGCCAGCCCGGAGGCGTGGCGGGCGGCCTCGCCCACCGCGTCGGCGGTTTCGGCGAGTTCGCGGCACAGCGTGTCGAGCAGGACGACGTCCGGGGCGGTGGACGCGGAGGTCGCGGCGTCGGGCATGGGGTCCTCTGTCGTTCGGCAGGGGGTACAGGGGGCGGGGCGGGGCACGTGGCGCTGCGTCAGCGGCGGGCCAGGGTGAGCCGGATTCCGTGCGGACCGAGCGTCTCGGGGAGGGGTCCGACGGGGTCCAGGACCGGTCTGGTGGCCTCGATCCGGTGGCTCCGCAGCACTTCGGCGCAGAGCGCGGCGGTCACCAGCAGGCCGAGCTGGTCGCCGGGGCAGCGGCCGGCGCCGTGACCGAAGGGGGCCATCCGGATGTCCTGGACGGCGCCCTGGTCCTTCCACCGGCCCGGTACGAAGGCGTGCGCGGCCGGTACGTGCTCCGGGTCGCGCTGGTGGAAGGCGGCGGGCAGCAGGACGACGGTGCCCGCCGGGTGGCGCACGCCGTGCCAGTCGGTTTCGGTGCGGGTGACACGGATCAGGTCGGGGACCACGGGGTAGAGCCGCAGGGATTCGCGGACGCAGGCCCGCAACCACGGCAGTTCACCCGGAGCGGCGGCGGCGCCTGCTTCCGTGGCGGCCCGGCGCTGCTCGGCGGGGTGCGCGCCGAGCAGCAGCAGGGTGCGCAGCAGCGTCTCCGGGAGGGTGTCCAGGGCGGCGAGCCACTGGTGTGCCCGGCCCGGGGCTCCGGGGTGGCGGGCGGCCCGGCCGAGGAGGGTGTCGCCGTCGGCCCGGCGGGCGTACTCCCGGATGCGTTCGTCGGCCTTCCCGTACAGGGAGCGGGCGGTGGCGCGGGACCTGCCGGTGCTCGTGCCGGGCTCCGTCGCGGGTCCGGGGCGGCCGCCTTCGGCGCGCAACTGCCTCAGCCAGCCGGTGAGCCGCTCGTCCTGCGCGGCCGCGTGGCCCAGGACGATCCGGCGCGCGACCCGGTCCACGGTGTGCCGGACGCGCGCGAGTTCGAGGGTGCCGGAGGCCGTCAGCTGCCGGGCCTCCTCGGCGAGGAGGGTGAGGATCGGCTCGTACGAGGGGTGTACGGGGAGCCCGGGGGCCAGGGCCTGCGTGTCGGTCCGGCGTGGTTCCGGGCGGGGTGCGCCGTGTCCGCAGCCGGCGCCGGCGGGCTCGGCGGCGTACGGGCTGCGGCACTTCTCGGGGGGCTCGGCGGCGAGGACGCTCGCGGGTTCGGCGTAGAAGCGGCCGAGGTCCCGGGGGTCGAGGAGGACGAGGACCGCACGGCCGCCCCGGGTGCGCAGCAGGAGCGGCGCGTACCCGTGGCGCGCGCGCAGCGCGTGCAGGGTGGCGGCCGAGGTGTGGACCGTGTCGGTGCGGCGGGGGCGGGAGCCGACGAGGCCGCGGACGAGGGCGCCGAGGCCACCGAGGGCGGCCTCCTGGACCGTGCGCATGCGTGTACCTCCGCGGCCGGAACGGGACGGTCGGTGACGTCGGGATCACCGTACGTCGACCGGGGAGGGCGCGCGCCCCGAGCGCTACGGGGGTGGTTCCAGCCCGGCGAGCAGGGCGGCGATGTCCAGGCCGTCGGCCAGGTAGGCGGTGAAGGTCGCGTTGTGCAGGGCGTGCGGGGACCGCCTGCTCCGGACGAGCGCGACGGCCCGGTCGGGCGGCAGGCCGCGGTCCACCAGGCACTGGGCGACGACGAGGCCGGACCGGTTGTAGCCCGAGCGGCAGCGCACGAGCGTGGTCAGACCGAGGTCGAGGGCGAGGGAGACCGCGCCGGCGAGGTGCTGGACGGCGCGCAGCTGCGCGGTGGTGAGCGGCGCGTCCGGCAGCTCCGCGACCACGTGTTCGGCACGCGGGCCGGGGCCGTGTCCGGCACGGGTGAAGAGGCTGACGACGAGGTCGAACTCGTCGGTCACGACGGCGGGACGGCGCTCGCCCGAGGGACCGGTCCAGAAGTGGCCGCCCATCCAGAGCCCCGGGGTGATCTCGTCCCACGGGGTGACTGGGTCGGGGACCCCGTGGTTCCGCTGGCGGGTCTTGCTCATGGGGCGGGACCTCCCGGGGCGCGATGGCGCAAGCGTATCCGGCCGCGGCCGCCCCTCAGCCGGCCGGCGGCGGCGCGAAGGCGGCCTCGCGGAAGGCCGCGCGGAGGGGGGTGTGGAGGGGGCTGTGGGCGCGGGCCGGGAGGAGCACCGCCCAGCGGCGGAGGCGGGGCGCGACCCAGAGGGCGGGGGCGTCGGCCGCCGGAGCGTGGTGGGCCCAGACCCCGTGGGGCGCCGGGTGCCAGAGGAGGCCGCGGGCGGGGGTGAGTTCGCCGGTGCGGATGCGGAGCGACTCGGCGGTCCATGCGGGGCTGACGCCCGGGCCGTCCGGGGCCAGGAGGTGGCACGCAAAGCGGACGAGGTCGGTGAGCGGGGCCCGGAGGGTGCCGTCGGCGAAGCGGGTGCGGGTCATGCCGAGGGGCTGCCAGACCCGGCCGGCGGCGAGTTCGGCGAGGGAGGTGCCGGCGAGGGTCTCGGCGAGCCGGGTGAGGGCGGCGGTTCCCTCGGGGTGGGTCAGCAGGTGGTGCGCGGTGGTCCCGGGGGCGGACGTCGTGTCCCCGTAGGCGGTCAGGGGGGTGTGCAGGTGGAGCGTGCCCTCGGCGACGAGGCTGCCGATGGCCGGCCACAGGGCCAGGACCGCGGCGAGCCCGCCGACGTCGAGGTCTCCGGGCTCCGCCCCGGCCGCGCCGTCACCGTCGCCCGGCGCACGTGCGGTGGGCGTGCCGTCCCCGCCTCCCCCGTCGTCCGGGGAGGCGGTGGTGTCCGCGGAGCCGCCGCGGCCCCGGCCGGCGGACGCCGCGTGGACTCCCCCGGGTCCGCCGACGGCCCAGACCGCCCCGGGGTCGGCGGACTCCACGAGTGCGCGGATGTCCTCGGCCTGGTCGCTCAGGAGCGTCATGGTCGCTCACGCTAGCGAACCGGCCCGGGCCCGCCCGTCGCGTCACGCCGGAGGCCCGGAGCCGCCACCCGAATGCCGGGCCGGGCGCCGGGGGTACGGGAGGGGGCGGGGTGCCGTCCGGCACCCCGCCCCCTGTCGGACCCGTGCGGCTAGCTCTTGTCGGGGCGGTCCGTCACCCGCAGGGAGTTCAGCAGGGGCTTGCCGAACCCGCCGTGCGTGACGAAGCGGATGTTGAGGACCCCGTCGGTGACCGTGACCGTGTATGTGCGGGTCAGGGCCGTGTAGGTGCCCGCCTCCAGCGAGATGTCGAGGGAGGGCAGGACCTGCGTACCCTCGGCCAGGACGTCGAAGACGCGCTTGTTCGGCTTGGTGGAGGAGAGCTCCGCGAAGCCCAGCTCGACCGTGTAGGTCCCGTTCGGGACGTTGTCGAAGCGGTACTCGTACATGCCCTCACGGGCGTTGCGGTACAGCTTCTGGTCGGCCGTGCCGGCGATGGTGCGGCCGGTGGCCTGGACGGAGGCGTTGCCCTGGTAGCCGTAGGAGCCGGCGGTGTACTTGCGGTCCGGGGACCAGGGGTCGCCCAGGGCGTCGGTGCCCGCGTAGTCGGAGCCCGCGTCCAGGGCGACCTGGTAGCGGGGGACGATGACCTTGACCGGGACGGTGAGGACCGGGGTGCGGCCGCTCACCGAGGTGATCCGCAGGTCGGCGGTCAGGACCGTGCCCGGGGCCAGGCCGGCGGTGTCGACGGCGAGGGTGACGGGCGCCTTGCCGCCGGTGGGAAGGTTCCCGGTGGCGGGCGTCGCCGTCAGCCAGGCCGCGTCCTCGGCCACGGAGAACGCGGTGCCGAGGCCGGGGTTGGTCAGGTCGAGGGTCCGGGTGCGCTTGCGGTCGGTCGGCAGGACGACCTCCACGGCCGGCAGGGACGCGGTCACCCGGCCCGTGCGCAGGGACTGCGTCACGGCCGTGACGTCGGCGGCCTTGACGTCGACCGCCGCGGTGACGGCCTCGTACTGGGGTGCGGAGACGGCGACGGAGGCCGGGCCCGAGGGGCTCTGGACGACGTACCCGCCGTCCGCCGCCGTGGTCGCCGACACCGTCGTGTCGCCCGCGGCGACGCTCACGGTGGCGCCCGCGATCCCGTTGCCGTCGTTGGCGTCGAGGACGCGGCCGGCCACCACGCCGCTCTTGGTGGTGCGGAAGGCGATGGAGAGGCCGTCGGTGATGACGGCGGTGTTGAAGGAGTACTTGAACGCGTCGGTCCCGGTGGCGTTCTCCACCCCGACGGTGGCCGTGGAGCCGCCCTTGATGCCGGTGCCGCCGGTGCCCTTGTAGGCGTAGGTGACGGTGCCGTCCTCGCCGATCGCGGCCGAGAAGGAGAACTTGTCGGCCTGCGCCGACCAGTGGGACACCTCGCGCCACTCGATCACGTAGCTGCGGTGCGGGGCGGTGCCGGTGACCGCGGTGAAGACGCCGGAGCCGCTGCCGGCCGCGCCGACGACCAGGTCGTCCCAGAATGGGTAGAGGGCGGCGTTGGGCGTGGCCGTGCTCGGGATGTCCCCGTTGATGTCACCGGTGTTGTTGCCGCCGAGGCTGACGGTGCCGTTGGTGCCGATCCAGGCCTGCGCGTACGTCTTTCCGTACAGCGGGAGCGGGAACGGCAGGTCGACGCGCTCGGTGGTGTTGTCACCGGTCAGGGCGAGCTGGCGGCTGCCCGGGGTGTACGGGCGCTCGCCCGAGGCGGCGCAGGCGTAGCCGTAGCCGTCGGTGCGTTCGGGCAGGCTGACCGCGACGGTCGTGTCGCCCGCGACGGTCACCTGCGCCGAGCCGCCGGTCACGCACCGGGAGGTGTGGGTGGCGTTCACGGTGTACGTGCCGTGCGGGAGGGTGACCTCGAAGCGGCCCTGCGCGTCGGTCGTCGCCGTCACCGGGGTGTCGGCGACGCTGACGGTGGCGCCCGCGGCGGGGCCGGCGGCGGCGGAGACCGTGCCGGTGAGCTTGCCGGAGGCGGCCTGGGTGAGGGTGAAGTCACCGGTGGCGGTGGCGTTCTCCGTCACCGTGGCGGTGGCGCTCTGCTGGCCGTAGCCGAACTTGGAGGCCGTCAGGGCGTAGTCGCCGACCGAGAGGGAGGCGAAGGCGTAGCTGCCGTCGGCGCCGGTGGTCGTCGTACGGTCGATCGGGCCGTCGGCGGTGACCTTCACGCCCGCGACGGGCTCGCCGCCGGAGCGGACGGTGCCGCCGAGCGCGCCGATCGCGCCGCGCGGGGCGGCGTTCACGGCGGCGAGGGCGTCGAGCTTGCCCTCGCCGAAGACGTTGTTGTCGGCGGCCGTGCCGCCGCACTGGCCGTTGTCGGTGTCCTGGGCGGTGCCGTCGAGGAGCGACTCGGTCTGCGCGATGTCCCCTTCGAGGGCGGGCGCGGCGGACCAGAGCAGGGCCACGGTGGCCGCGGTGTGCGGGGAGGCCATGGAGGTGCCGGAGAAGGCTTCGTACCCGCCGCCGGGGACGGAGGAGCGGACGTTCACGCCGGGGGCGGCGATGTTCGGCTTGACGATGCCGCCGGGGCCCGCGCCGCGCGAGGAGAACGAGGCGATGGTGTTGTTGATGTCGAAGGCGCCGGAGCTGTAGGAGCTCGCGTAGTCACCGGGTGAGCCGCTGGTGGAGCAGCCGGGGCCGGCGTTGCCGTTGCTGAAGGCCGGGAAGATCCCGGCGGCCCGCCAGGCGTCGACGATCTGCTGGTACCAGTCGTCGTGGGCCGAGCTGCCCCAGGAGTTGTTCACGATGTGCGGGGCCAGGTCGGGGCGCGGGTTCTGGCCGTTGACGTCGGTCGGGGCGACGATCCACTGGCCGGAGGCGAGCAGCGAGGCCTCGGAGCAGGAGTTCGTCTCGCAGCCCTTGGCGGCGATCCACTTGGCGCCCGGGGCCACGCCGATCTTGTTGGCGCCGCCGTCGTCGCCGACCATCGTGCCCATGGTGTGGGTGCCGTGGTCGTTGTTGTCGCAGGGGGCGGCGGTGGAGCAGACGCCGGCCGGGTCGAACCAGTTGTAGTTGTGGTCGTAGGTCCCGTCCGCGCTCTTGCCGCGGTACTGGTTGTTGACCGCCGGGTGGGTGTAGTCCACGCCGCTGTCGATGTTGGCGACGACGATGCCCTCGCCGCGCACACCGGCCTGGTCCCACACCTGGGGGGCCTTGATGCGGTCGATGTTCCACTCGACGGCGTCGGCGGCGGCCTGCTCCCGCTTGCCGTCGGCGGGTTTCGGGAGGACGACCTTGTCGTCGGCGTCGATCCGGGAGACCTCGGGACGCTGGGCGAGCGTGCCGGCGAGCTTCTCGCTGCCGACCACGCGGACGGCGTTGACGATCCAGTACGAGGTGTACTCGGCCTTGGCGCCGTCGAGGGCCTTGAGCACCTCGGCCTGGCTGCGGGCCGCGTGGGTCTTCTTGGTCCGCAGCACGGTCTCGGCCTTGGCGGCGCGGGTCTGCTGCTTTCCGGCGGCCGTCAGGTCGGCGGCGCTGTCCAGATAGACCCAGAAGACGGCCTTGGCGGACTCGTCGAGCTGGGCGCGGAGCTTCGGCTCGATCTTGCGTTCGGCCGCGCTCGGGGTGGGGCCGGGTTCCGGAGCGGCCGCGGCGACGCCCGCGCCGACGGGTAAGAGCAGGACCGCGGTGAGAGCGGCGAGTGCCGCGCGCAAGGGTCGTCTGGCGAGTTGTGCCACGTGTTGTCTCCTCGTACGCCATGTGCGGGATGTGCGGGAAAGATGTGCGTGTGACGTGCGCGGGTCATGGTGATCGAGGTGCCATGCTCATTACAAGAGGGCCTAATGAGCCGTCCTGGCCGCCGCCGGGGCGCCCCGCGTGGCTCCCCGCGGGGCGCCGGGTGGCCCTTCCCGGCCGCGCGGGCCAGCCTGAAGGCATGACAGCTCCCGCCGATCCGCCCGCCGATCCGCCCGCCGATCGACCCGTGGAACCGCCCGCCGATCGACGCGTGGAGCCCGCCGACGGTCCTCCGGCCGAACCCCCGGGGGGCTCCCACGGGCCCGCCGCGGAGCCGTCCGGCCAGGTCCCCGGCGTCCGGCTGGCGTCCGCGCGCGGCCGGTGGATCCTGCTGACCACCGTGCTCGGCTCCGCCATGGCCCTGCTGGACTCGACGGTCGTGAACGTGGCCCTGCCCGCCATCGGCGAGGACCTCGGCGCCGACCTGGCCGTATTGCAGTGGACGGTCAACGCCTACCTGCTGACCCTGGCGGGTCTGATCCTGGTCGGCGGGGCGCTCGGCGACCGCTTCGGGCGACGGCGGATCTTCGTGCTGGGCGTGGTGTGGTTCGCGGTGGCTTCCCTGTTGTGCGGGATCGCGCCGAACGCCGGGGTGCTGATCGCCGCCCGGGCCCTGCAGGGGATCGGCGGGGCCCTGCTCACCCCCGGCTCCCTCGCCCTGATCCAGGCCTCGATCCGGGCCGGCGACCGGGGCCGCGCGGTGGGCCTGTGGTCCGGACTCGGCGGGGTGGGCGCGGCCGTGGGGCCCTTCCTCGGCGGCTGGCTGGTGGACGGGCCCGGCTGGCGCTGGGTGTTCCTGCTGAACGTGCCGGTGGCCGTGCTGTGCGTCCCGGTGGCGCTGCGGCACGTACCGGAGTCGCGCGACCCGCGGGCGCACGGGCGGTTCGACGTGGCGGGCGCGGTGCTGGCCGCGGCGGCGCTCGCGCTGATGACCTACGCGCTGATCGAGGCCCGGTCCGGCAGCCCCCTGGTGCCGGCCGCGGCGGTCGGCGGGGTCCTGCTGGCCTGCGCGTTCGTCTACGTGGAACACCAGCGGGCGCACCCGATGGTGCCGCCGGAGATCTTCGCCTCGCGGCAGTTCACGGCCGTCAACCTGGTCACCCTGTGCGTGTACGCCGCGTTCGGCGGGTTCTTCTTCCTCGTCGTGCTCCAGCTCCAGGTGGTGGCCGGCTATTCGGCGCTGGCGTCCGGGGCCGCGCTGCTGCCCACCACCGTGCTGATGCTGCTGCTCTCCGCCCGGTCCGGTGAGCTCGGGGAGCGGATCGGACCGCGGATCCCGCTCACGGTGGGGCCGCTGCTGTGTGCGGCCGGAATGCTGCTGATGCTGCGGGTGGGGCCGGACCCCTCGTACGTACGGGACGTGCTGCCCGCGCTGCTGGTGATGGGCGCGGGCATGGTCACCCTGGTGGCTCCGCTGACGTCGACCGTGCTGGCCTCGGTGGACCCGGGCCGGGCCGGGCTGGCCAGCGGCATCAACAACGCCGCGGCCCGGGCGGCCGGGCTGCTCGCGGTCGCGGCGCTGCCGCTCCTGGCCGGGATGGGGCCGGAGGCGTACCGCTCGGCGGAGCAGTTCGACGCGGCCTTCGACCGGGCGATGCCGTGGTGCGCGGGCATCCTGGTGGTCGGTTCCGTGCTGGCCTGGGCGACCGTACGCAAGCCCGCGCCCGGGACGCCGTACCCGCGGCCGCAGTGCCGTACGCAGTGCGCGGTCACCGCTCCGCCGCTCGAACCCCCGGGCGCGGCGGAGCGGTGAGCCCTACCAGCGGGAGGGCGGCGGCGGGGGCACGACCGGCGGGCGGTCGTCGCAGGTGAGGGTGTTCGGCAGCTCCCAGGCGGCGAGCCAGGGGCCGGTGGTGCCGCCCCCGTCGTTGCCTCCGAGGTCGGTGAGGGCGAACTCCGATCCGGTGGCGGGAAAGTTGAAGGAACCGCAGTTGTTGACGCCCACCGCTCCGACGTCGCGGGCGTCGACGTTCTCGAACGTCGCGGAGCCGGCCGAGCGGGCGCTGACCACGGAGGTGCCGGTGCCGTCGACGCGGGTGTCCTTGAAGTGGACGGGTCCGATGCGGTGCGTGTCCTTCACCGGCCAGTCGGTGACGAGCATGATGGCGTTGTAGGTGTTGTCGAGGAAGGCGTTCCCGTCCGCCCGGATGTCGGCCTGGTCGATGCTGCGGTCCAGGGCGTAGAACCAGATCGCGCCGAGGCCGATGTTCCAGTTCAGCTCGTAGGTGCCCGCGCGGACGGTGGTGTTGTCCGCGATCCGCAGGGACCCGGTGAAGGGCTCGGCGCCGAACCGGGCGCCGATGTGCAGGGCGCTGCCCTCGCGGACGGGGTCGGCGACGAGGTTGGCGGAGAGGGTGGTGTCGGCGCCGCCGTAGACGGCGATGCCGTTGGCGAGGCTCGGGCTCTGCACGGTGTTGTGGTCGAAGGTGTTGCGGGCGTTCGCCGTCTTCTCCGCCCACATGGCCAGGCCGTCGTCGCCGGTGCCCCGGACGAAGTTGTCGCGGACCAGCGAGTCCGTGACGCCGGTGTGGAAGTTGAGGCCGTCGGCGATCTGGTCGGTGATCACGTTGCGCGTGACCCTGACGTTGCGCATGGGGCCGTCGAACCAGATGCCCACCTTGGTGTGGTGGAGGTACATGCGGTCCACGGTCGAGTCGCTCATCGCGCCGCCGATGGCGTTGACCTGGTCGGTGTCGACGCGTTCGCGGACGTCGCCCTCGACGGCGAAGCGGGAGAGGTGCACGTCGCGGCTGCCCCCGGCCGAGGCGTCCTTGCCGTAGAAGCCGACGCCCTTGCCCTTGACGGTGGTGTACCAGCTGCCGGCGCCGGTGACCGTGACCCGGTCCACGAGAACGTGGCGGTTCACCTGGAAGGTGCCGGGCGGCAGGTAGACGGGGAGCCGGTGGCGCTGGGCGAAGGCGATCGCCCGGTCGAAGGCGGCGGCGGAGTCGCGGCGGCCGGTCGGGTCGGCGCCGAAGAGGAGCACGTTGGCGGCGACCGCCTCCACGTGCGGGGCGCCGACGAGCTGGGAGTCCAGCAGGTCGATCACGGTCCACGCGGCGGCGGACGCGGCGGGGACGGTGAGGCGCACCTTCTCCCCGGCCCGGTGCGTGCGGCCGAGCAACAGGCGCTGCTCGTCGTACATGTGGTGGGGCCGGAAGGGCTTGGTGATCACCGGGGCCGGGGTGGTGGCCGCCGGGACGCAGCCGCACTCGGTGATCCACCAGTCGGGGTGCAGCAGCTCGGCCCGCGGGTCGTTGGTGAACGGGTACTGGTTGTACAGCCAGGAGTACTGCGAGGTCAGGGTCATGGTGCGGCGGTTCTTGCCGCCCACGGTGACGTCGAGCGGGGCGGTGATGCCGCCGCCGTCGGGCGCGTCGGGGAGGCTGTAGCGGACCGTGACGGCATCGGCCGCGGCGGGCAGGGTGAACTCCACGTACTGGCCGGGGCCCAGTTTCACCGCCGTGCGGCCGGAGGCTTCCGCCGGAAGCGAGTACGCCGTGCGGTCCGGGCCGATCACCGTGCCGTCGGTGGCGGCGTTCTCCGCTTCCTGCTCGGCGAAGTCCACCCGGGCACCGCGCCCTTCGACGAGCGCCGGGTCGAGGCCGGCCCGGGTGACGACGGGGGCCACGGCGCGGTCCGCGCCCGGACGGGCGAGAGCCGGGCCCGCGCCCAGCGCTCCGAGGCCGAGCGCGGACGCTGTGAGCACCGCCAGCACGGCGGCCGTTCTTCTAGGGGGCATGGCCGGGACAGTAGGGCGGCCCACAGGAAGACAGCAAGAGTCGCGCATCAAATATTCGTTCTACTGTCAAAAATTTGCAGAACGTTGTGGCGTGGTGGACCACACCCCCCTCCACACCGGCCCGGGGAGCCCCCCGCCAACCCCGGACCGGACAGGCCGGCGCGGGCCGGCCACCCCTGTGACGCGGTCGGCTGGAAGTTACGAAGTTACCAATAGGTATGTAGTGACTTCACGCGCGCGTAGCAGTAGAACTCGTTCTCATTCAGCCGAGAGTGAGGAACGTCACATGAGCGACAATGACCTGCCCAGAAAGGGCACCAACGGCTTTTCCCGGCGCGGATTTCTTGCAAGAACAGGTTCTATTCTGGGAGCTGTGGCCCTGTCTGCCCAGGTCCTCCCCGCCCACGCGGCACAGGCCTCGGCCGCCGGATCCGCCATCGACAACGGCGCCCATGTCCCGGTCCTGGTGATCGGCACCGGATACGGCGGATCCGTCGCGGCCCTGCGTCTCGCGCAGGCCGGTGTCCACGTGCACATGGTCGAGATGGGGATGGCCTGGGACACCCCCGGCAGCGACGGAAAGATTTTCGCCCACACCACGAACCCGGACTACCGCTCCTACTGGCTGCGCACGAGGACGAAGGCGCCGCTCAGCAACTTCCTCGGGTTCCCGATCGACAAGAACGTGCCCAAGTACACGGGCATCCTCGACGCCGAGGAAATGGGCGGCATCATCGTCTACCAGGGCCGCGGCGTGGGCGGCGGCTCGCTCGTCAACGGCGGCATGGCCGTCACCCCCAAGCGGCAGAACTTCAGCGCCGTACTGCCCTCGGTGAACGCCGACGAGATGTACGCCACCTACTACCCCCGCGCCAACGCCGGACTCGGGGTGGGGCTCATCGACCCGGCCTGGTTCGACACCGTCGACTGCTACCAGTACGCCCGCGTCGGCCGCAAGCACGCCCAGCGCTCGGGCTTCCCCTTCGTCTTCGTCCCGGACGTATACGACTGGGACTACATGAAGCAGGAGGCGGCCGGCACCGTCCCCAAGTCCGCGGTGAGCGGCGAGATCCTCTACGGAAACAACTACGGCAAGAAGTCGCTCCAGCAGACGTACATCGCGTCCGCCAGGGCCACCGGCAGGGTCACCATCTCGCCCCTGCACCAGGTCACCTCGGTAGCCCCCGCCCCGGGCGGCGGCTACACCGTCTCCCTCAACCAGCTGAACACCGACGGCAGCGTCTCGGCCTCCAAGAGCGTCACCGCCGGCCGGGTGTTCTTCGCGGCCGGCAGCGTCGGCACCAGCAAGCTGCTCGTCAAGCTGAAGGCCACCGGTGTCCTGCCCCACCTGAACGACGAGATCGGCAAGGGCTGGGGCGACAACGGCAACGTCATGTGCGGCCGCGCGAACCACATGTGGGACGCGACCGGCAAGGTCCAGGCCGCCATCCCCTGCGGCGGCATCGACAACTGGGACGCGGGCGGCGCCTTCGCCGAGGTGGCGCCGCTGCCGACCGGCATCGAGACGTACGCCTCCTTCTACCTGTCGATCACCAAGAACCCGCACCGCGCCGAGTTCTCCTGGAACGCGGCGGCGGGCAAGGTCGACCTCAACTGGCAGACGGCCTGGAAGCAGGCGTCCATCGACATGGCGAAGACCATCTTCGACAAGATCAACAAGAAGGAGGGGACGATCTACCGCACCGACCTCTTCGGCCTGAACAAGATCTGGGGCGACCACCTCACCTACCACCCGCTGGGCGGCGCGGTCCTGAACAAGGCCACCGACAACTACGGCCGCCTGCACGGCTACACGGGCCTGTACGTGATCGACGGCGCGCTGATCCCCGGCAACACCAGCGTCAACCCGTTCGTCACCATCACGGCGCTCGCCGAGCGGAACATCGAGAAGATCATCGCCACCGACCTGTAGCGGGCGGGACGGGCACGGCAGCCGGGGCCGGTCGGACACGCCGAACGGCCCCGGACCCATGTCAGTGGCCCGGCAGCATGCAGACGCTGTCGAGGCCGAGCACGTGGTTGAGCCGGCCGAAGGCCAGCCAGGACCCGATGCTCATCGTCAGTTCGACGATTTCGAGCTGGCTGTAGGACTCCGTCATCCGGTCCCAGAACGCGTCGTCGAGGCCGTGGTGGTCGAGGGTGTAGCGCTCGGCGTACTCGGCCGCCAGCCGGGTCCGCTCGTCGAAGCGGTCCGTGGTGCGCCACTGCGTCACCGCGTCGGAGAACTCCTCCTCGACCTTCTCCCCCTCGCGCTCGGTGCGCCAGTCCAGGCAGAAGACACACCCGTTGATCTGCGCGACGCGCAGCCGCGCGGCCTCGAACTCGCGCAGGCCCAGGGTGGTGTGCGCGTACACGGACAGGGAGAAGTTGGCCGCGGCCATGCCGATGCCGGGGACCATGTCGCCCCACACGTACTCGATCGGGTGCTGGCCTTCGGGGATGTCGATCTTCATGGCTGTTTCCTTCCGAGTTTTCCGACGGCGGGGCGCATGGGGACGTCGAGGGCGTCGTAGAGGCCCGGTTCGGCCCCGGCGAGCCAGTCGATGGCGCCGACCAGACGGCCGACGGCGGTGGCGTTGCCGCCGGCGGAGCGGTTCTCCCCCTCGTCGGTGGCCTCGATGGTGACCTCGATGCGCGGACGGCCCTCGATGACGACGCGGTGGGCGCCGTCGCCCCCGTCGGGCGGTGACGGCCAGTCCGGGGCGCACGAGGCGTGGATGCGGGTGACGTGTTCGATGACGATGCGGGGTTCGCCCTCGACGATGCCCTGCACCTCGAAGCGGACGGCGCCCTGCGTGCCGGCCTCGAAGTCGCCCATGGTCCGCGTGGTGACGGTGGTGTCCAGTGCCCGCCGTTCCAACGTCTCGCGTATCTCGTCGAGTTCGACGCCGAGCGCCCGCGCCATCATCCGCACCTGCCCGCCCCACACCATCGTGGGGATCGAGGGCAGGAGCATCATGGGCTCGTAGTCCATGGGCCGGCCCATGCCGATGAGGTGGCGCACGGAGTCCGGCTGGTCGTAGGTGGAGTAGTCGAAGATCTCCTGGCAGCGGATGACGTCGACGGTGGTGCCGAGTCCGCTGAGCAGCAGCGGGAGCACGTCGTTGCCCCAGCCGGGGTCGACGCCGGACGCGAAGAGGGAGCCGCCGCCCTCGGCGATCGCCGCGAGCACCGGGTCCCGGAACTCGGGCGGGGCGCTGCGGTGGTCGTAGAGCGGGTAGAGCGCGGGGCTGACGACGACGGCGCCGGAGCGGACCGCCCGGGTGATGTCGGCCAGCGCGTCGTCGGGGCGGACGTCCCCGGAGGCAGCGTAGACGACGGCCCGGGGACCGGCGGCGAGGACGGTCTCGATGTCGTCGGTGGCCGTGACCCCCAACAGGCGGTCGAGTTGGCCGAGTTCGCCCGCGTCACGGCCGACCTTGGCTGGATTGTGGACGATGACGGCGGTGAGTTTCAGTGCTGGATGGGCCTCGACGGCGCGGATGGCCAAACGGCCGACGTTGCCGGTACCCCAGACAACCGTGGAAATCATGCGCGGAGGGTAGCGACAGGACCTGCAGGTTCCTAGAGCCGTGAGCGGATAGTTGGCCCCGCGGTCACTGGTTCTCGGCCCCCAGGACGAAGAGGAGGTAGACGAAGAAGGCGAAGAGGTGGCCGACGAACAAGTAGGCGATGAGCCGGATCACCAGACCGCGCGGGAACTTCGACTCGATGCGGGACCGGACGCCCGTCGGCGCGGGCACCTCCACGGCGCCCGGGGACACCCCGGCGGGCTGCGCGGCCTCTGACACGTGCGGCATGTTCTCTCCCTGGGACACGGTTACGGCTCCTCGGCTATCGGTCGTGCGTGCTCGCGCCGCCGAGACAGAGCCCGGCGAGGCTGCTCTGCAGCAGGGTGTGGACGAACAGCAGGTCGGACCCGTCCGGGCCGGCCGCGGCGATGCGGTGCGGGGTGAGCGAGTCGAAGTGCGCGCTGTCCCCCGGTTCGAGCAGGTGCTCGGCCTCGCCCAGGTGCAGCCGCAGCCGCCCCGTCAGGACGTACAGCCACTCCTCGCCGGGATGGACGCGGACCAGGTCGGCCCGGCCGTGGGCGTACGGGACGTGCACGCGCAGCGCCTGCATCCCGCGCCCGGAGCCGCCCGCCTGCCAGTACGTCCACCCGTCGGCCTCGCGGGCCCCCGGTGCGCCGGCCCGTACGATGGGGTCGGCGCCGGCGGGGGTCTCGCCGAGCAGTTCGGAGACGGTCGTGCCGTAGGTACGGGCGAGGCCGAGCAGGAGCGGCAGCGAGGGCTGGCGCCGGCCGGTCTCCAGGCGGGACAGGTGGGCGGGCGAGAGCCGGGCCCGGGCGGCGGCGGCTTCGAGGGTGAGCCCGGCGCGGCGGCGCAGCTCGCGCAGTTGCGGGGCCACGGTGGGAAGCTCGCCGGGGCCGGCTGCCTCGGCCGGGCCGGAGCCGATTGCGTCAGCCGGGCCGGAGCCGATTGCGTCAGCCGGGCCGGAGCCGGGTGCGGGGCCGGATGTCATGGATCGATTGAGCCAGAATCTTGCCTTTCTGGCAATCCAACTTACCTCTGAGGCAAATCGTCGCGGGCCGCCCCGTCAGCGCGCCCCCGGAAGCCGCCCCGGCGTCACCCCGCCGTGCCCTGCCCCAGCACCGTCTCCACCGTATCGGCCTGCTCCGCGGTCTTGTCCGGTCGGTGCCTCAGCACTCGTGCGAAGCGCAGCGCGACCCCGGCCGGATAGCGCGGCGAGCGCTGGAGGCCGTCGTAGGCGATCTCCACCACCAGCTCCGGCCGCACCCGGACCGTGAACCCGTCGTCCGATACGGCCAGCTCTCCCAGCGCGGCGGTCTGCCAGCGCAGCATCTCGTCGGTGAGCCCCTTGAAGGTCTTGCCGAGCATGGCGTACCCGCCGTCGTCGGCCCGCGCCGCCAGGTGCAGGTTCGACAGCAGGCCGGTGCGCCGTCCGTGGCCCCACTCGGCGGCGAGCACCACCAGGTCCAGGGTGTGCACCGGTTTCACCTTCAGCCAGTTCCGGCCGCGCCGGCCCGCGGCGTAGGCGGAATCGAGGCCCTTGACCATCACCCCCTCGTGACCCCGGATCAGGGTCTCCCGCCAGAACTCCTCGGCCTCGGCCGCCTGCGCCGCGGGGTCGTCGACGACGAGGCGCCGGACCCGCGCGGTCTCGGGCACCAGGGCGGCCAGGGCCGCGTGCCGCTCCCGCACCGGCAGGTCGAGCAGGACCTCGTCCCCGGAGGCGAGGACGTCGAAGAAGCGGGCCTCCAGCGGGAGCGTCCGGCGGGCAGCCGCCACGTCGGTACGGGAGCCCACGCGGCTCGCCACCTCCTGGAAGGGGACCGGGCGCCCGTCCGGGGCCCGGCCGATGACCTCGCCGTCCAGGATGAACCGCTCCCCCGGCAGCGACCGGGCCAGCTCGGCCACCTCCGGGAGCCGCCCGGTGATCTCGTCCAGGGAGCGCGTGTACACCCGTACGCCGTCGCCGTCCCGGTGGACCTGTACCCGTACGCCGTCGAGCTTCTCCTCCACCGCGCAGGGGCCCAGCGCCTCCAGGGCGGCGGCCACCGACGCGGCGGTCCCCGCCAGCATCGGCTGGACGGGCCGCCCGACGCGGAGGGTGAAGCCGCCGAGCGCCGCCGCGCCCCCGGCCAGGACCGCCGCGGCCACCCGGGGCCGACGACCGAATGACCGAAGCCCTGGGCGCGTTTCACGGGGC
>NZ_JBEOXU010000137.1:0-16463 GCF_040296725.1 Streptomyces sp. NPDC002044 | reverse complement strand
CTCGCCGGAGCCTGCCCGCCGCTGCGCGAGCCCTTCCCGTACGGTCCGCTGTTCGACGTGCTCAGGACCCTCGCCCCCGCACCCGGCCCGGGCGGCGGCGGGCTGCTGCCCCGCCGGGTCCGCCAGGCCAACCTGGCCCCGCAGCTGAAGAACGCCCGCGCGGCCGCCCCCGCCCAGGACGCCGCCGACGCCGTCGCGGACGACCGGGACGCGGAGGACGTACGCACGCGCATGTCCGCGCTCCAGCGCGGCTGGACCGCGGGCCGCGACCAGCAGGCACGGACGCAGTCCGAGACCGGGGCAGGCACCTCCGCCGCCACCGGTCCCGCGCACGAGAACGAAGGGGACGGTCGATGACCGCACCGCAGACCGGAAACGACAGCAGGAGCCGCGGCTCCGGCCCGCTCAACTGGCTCCTCGACGAGCTCGTCGACAAGGTCGGCTCCATCCGCAAGGCCGTCGTGCTCTCCGGCGACGGCCTGCCCACCGGCACCTCCCGGGACCTGACCCGGGAGGACAGCGAGCACCTGGCGGCGGTGGCCTCCGGATTCCACAGCCTGGCCAAGGGCGTCGGCCGGCACTTCGAGTCCGGCAGGGTCCGCCAGACCGTCGTCGAACTGGACGAGGCCTTCCTCTTCGTGATGGCGGCCGGCGACGGCAGCTGCCTGGCCGTGCTCGCCGACGCCGAGTCCGACGTCGGGCAGGTCGCGTACGAGATGACGCTCATGGTCAAGCGAGTGGGCGACCACCTGGCGACCGCCCCGCGCACCGGGCTGCCAGCCGGAGGGTGAGACGCACGGCATGAGCGATCCAGGCCAGGACCAACACCCTGCCCGCACCCCGCCCGGGGAGGGACCCGCCGCCCCGGACCACCCGCACTGGTTCGACGACGACGCGGGTCCCGTCGTACGCCCGTACGCGATGACCCGCGGCCGGACCAGCCACGCGGGCCAGCACCGCCTCGACCTGATCGCGCTCGTCGTCGCCGAATCCGCGGCCGACGACCCGGTCTGGGACATGACACTGGCCCCGGAACACGCCCGCATCCTGGGGCTGTGCCGGGGCCGCCCGCAGTCGGTCGCCGAACTGGCGGCCGACCTCGACCTCGCGATCGGGGTCGTGCGGGTCCTGATCGGCGACCTGGTCGACGATGAACTGGTCCACGTGACCAGGCCGGTACCGCCGGCCGAACTACCCGATGAATCCATTCTGCGTGAGGTGATCGATGGCCTTCGGGCGCTCTAGCCGCACCGGTGCCATGCACGCCGTGTCACCGGTCGAGCCGCTGACCCTGAAGATCCTGGTCGCGGGCGGCTTCGGGGTGGGTAAAACCACCCTGGTCAGTGCGGTAAGCGAGATCAGACCGTTGCGGACCGAGGAACAGCTCTCGGAACCGGGCATCGGTATCGACGACACCCAGGGGGTGGAGGGCAAGAGCACGACCACCGTGGCCATGGACTTCGGTCGCATCACGCTGCGCGAAGACCTGGTCCTGTACCTGTTCGGCACCCCCGGCCAGGACCGGTTCTGGTTCCTGTGGGACGAGCTGGCCCAGGGGTCGCTGGGCGCGGTGGTCCTCGCGGACACCCGCCGCCTCGCCGACTGCTTCGCCGCCGTCGACTACTTCGAACGCCGCGAGATCCCCTTCGTCGTCGCCGTCAACTGCTTCGACGACGCGGACCACCACCCCGTGGTGACCGTGCGGGAGGCGCTCGACCTCGACCCGGGCGTGCCGGTGCTGCTGTGCGACGCCCGGGACCGGGAGTCCGTGAAGGACGTACTGGTGGGGGTCGTGGAGCACGCCATGTCGCTGGCCCGCGCCCGCCGCCGGAGCCTCTCGGCGGGCGCCTGACACGGACGCGGCCCGTACCCCCGCCGACTGGGGTACGGGCCGCAGCTCTCGTGGGGGATTCGGCGCCCAGGTTCGTGGCGCGGGACCGTGGAGCGAGTGTGAACCCGCCGCCGGGGGCCGTCAAGTACGCCGACAACACCCGCGGGAAAGCGCAGTTCAGGCCCCCTGCCGACCCGATCCCCGCCCGGCCGCCGGGTGACCCGGACCCCGGCCGCCCGGTGACCCGGACCCCGGCCGCCCGGTGACCCGGACCCGCCGCCTCCGTGGTCCCGCGCCCGGCCGCCCACCCCGCCCCCGCCGCGCCCGCGCCCCGGTCCGCTCAGCGCACCGCCACGACCGCCGAGCCGTGCCCGAACAGCCCCTGGTTCGCGGTGATCCCGGCCCGCGCCCCCGGAACCTGCCGCGCCCCGGCCGTCCCGCGCAACTGCCACGTCAACTCGCAGACCTGCGCGATGGCCTGGGCCGGCACCGCCTCGCCGAACGAGGCCAGCCCGCCGCTCGTGTTGACCGGGACGCGCCCGCCCAGGGCCGTCGCCCCCTCGCGCAGCAGCTTGGCCCCCTGGCCCGGCCCGCAGAGCCCGATGTCCTCGTACCACTCCAGTTCCAGGGCGGTGGAGAGGTCGTACACCTCGGCGAGGGAGAGGTCCTCCGGGCCGAGCCCCGCCTCCTCGTACGCCGCCCGCGCGATGGAGGCGCGGAAGGAACCGGCCTCCGGCTCCCCGCCCCCGCCGGCCCCCGCCGTCGAGTCGGTGGCGATGTCCGGCAGGTCCAGCACCGTACGCGGGTAGGCCGGCGTCACCGTGGACACGGCCCGGATGCGCACCGGGTCGGTGATGCCGCGCGAGCGCGCGAAGTCCGTACTGGACAGCACGAGCGCCGCGCCGCCGTCGGAGGTGGCACAGATGTCGAGCAGCCGCAGCGGATCGGCGACCACCGCCGAGGCCGCGACCTCCTCGGCGGTCACGGCCTTGCGGTAGCGGGCGTTCGGGTTCAGCACCCCGGCCGCCGCGTTCTTCACCTTGACCTGGGCGAAGTCCTCCGGGGTGTCCCCGTGGACGGCCATCCGGCGGCGGGCGTACAGCCCGAAGTACGCCGGATTGGTGGCGCCGAGCACCCGGAACCGCAGCCAGTCCGGGTCGTCGGGCCGTTCGCCCCCGGCCGGCGCGAAGAACCCCTTGGGAGCCGCGTCGGCGCCCACCACCAGCACCACGTCCGCCAGCCCGGCCAGGATCTGCGCCCGGGCCGCCCCGATGGCCTGCGCCCCCGAGGCGCAGGCGGCGTACACGCTGGTCACCCGGGCGCCCTGCCAGCCCAGCGCGCGGGCGAAGGTGGCGCCGGCCACGTACCCCGGGTACCCGGAACGGATGGTGTCGGCGCCGACGATGGACTGCACCTCCGTCCAGTCCAGGCCCGCGTCGGCGAGCGCGGCCCGGGCGGCGGCACGCCCGTACTCGACGAAGCTGCGCCCCCACTTGCCCCAGGGGTGCATGCCGGCTCCCAGCACGGCGATGTCGGCGGCGCTCACGACGCGCCCCCCACGGGCTTGAACTGCCAGGTCAGCCAGGTGGTGTCGGCATCCTCGCCGAGCACCCCGCCGACCACCTCGACCTCCATGCCGACCGACAGATCACCGACGCCGACCCCGGGCGCCGCCTGCCCGAGCACGACCATTCCCTCGGCCTCCAGTTCCACCGCGACCAGGGTGTACGGCTCCCAGGGCGCGCCGGGGTCGGACACGTACGGCGCCGGCGGCCGGTAGCGCCCGTCGGTGTACGACCAGACCCGGCCGCGAGGCGACAGCGGCACCTCGGCGAGGACGCCGTCGCCGGGACAGCGGGGGTTGCGGCAGAAGGCGTCCTCGCGGGGGAAGAACACCGCGGTGCAGGCGGAGCACTGGGTTCCGAGCAGCCGGAAGGCGCCCGGCGGGGCTGCTCCGGGCGCGGCCGCGGGCGCGACAGCGGGGCCGGGGCCGGGGTCGGGCGTGACGTCCGGTTCCGGCGTGTCCTCGGTGAACCAACCGCTCACGACGGGGGTGCGCGTGCGTGCCAAGATTCCTCCCGTGTCAGTGTTTCTGACGCATCGTCAGGAGTCTGGCACGGGAGGCCCGCCGGGTCACCGGTTCTCGGCGAGCCACTTCCGCGCGATCTCCGCCGGCTCCGCGTCCCGCCCCCGCGAGCATCATCCGGATCATCTGCGCGTCCCCGCGGAGCGACCACCCCGGATGCCCGAAGGTCGCCGGGTTGTTCCTCTCGATCAGGAAGTGCGCGGGCCACGAAGGGGGGTGTAAGCCATGACCGCGTATGCGCAGGTCGGGGCGCCTATTGCTGTCCGTATCAGCGACATGACGGACGGAACGACCTCTCCTCTCCGTCAGAGGGAGGCGGGCGAGGCGCAAGCCGCGCGAATCGGTGCCCGCGTTGTGGGGTACGCGACGGACCTTGACGCCTCCCCTCGGTCACGCCACGCTCGTAGAACGTTGCGCAACGGGCGTGCCAAGGGAGGGCGTCATGCGGTTCATTGCCAAGGACCCGAACTCCAACGGAGA
Source organism: Streptomyces sp. NPDC002044 (assembly GCF_040296725.1). NCBI lineage: Bacteria > Bacillati > Actinomycetota > Actinomycetes > Kitasatosporales > Streptomycetaceae > Streptomyces > Streptomyces sp. NPDC002044. The sequence continues at coordinate 12,066 of NZ_JBEOXU010000137.1, read as the reverse complement.
CAACTGCCCGGCTGTATGGGTCGACGAAGAGAACCTGGAGCTGGTAATCCAGGGGTGGAAGGTGGACGAGGCGACGGAGGCGGAGTGCCTTTCTGTCGGGTCCGTTTCTGACAGTGAGACGGTGCTCCGAATCCCGGTGCGCATGACGGAGATCCTCAGGAAGGCGTGCGATGTCGCTGACGGTGCCGCCGTTCGCCGAGCTGTTGGCCGACTGCACGTCGACGGCGTTCCACCTGGAAACACGCGACGTTTACGGCATTGCGGCGGAGGAAGCGGACTTTGCGTCCTGGAAGGCCGGGCGGACTGCCGACATCACGGACCGGTCGACGTGGTGGACCTCGTTCCACACGGCCGTATCGGAGGCGGTAGGCCGGGGCGTGGTCGTTCGCCGGGCGCGCGTTGTCTCGGAGCCCGTCAGCGAGTACATCGGGTACGAGCATGCATGCACGGCGCAGAACATCGAAGCAGGGGAAGACGTGCGCTGGCTCCCGCGGGCGCACGCTTCCGATTTGCTCCTGCCAGGAAATGACTACTGGCTGTTCGATGGCCGACTCGTCAGGTTCGGTCTGTTCTCTGGCGACGGCGAGTTCATCGCCCACGCGCTTGACGATTCCGCGCACGTCGTCAAGCAGTGCGCCGACGCGTTCCAAGCGGTGTGGAGCCGTGCCGTTGCCCACGAGGCTTACCGGGTCTGATCGGAACCATGCCGCCCTACCCGTCATCCAGCGTCCAGGCTGCCCGCCAGGCTCTCGCAGAGCGCCTTAGGGAACTGCGCCTGGACGCCGGCATGTCCGGGCGGGACATGGCTCGTGAAGCAGGCTGGCAGCCTTCCAAGGTATCCAGGGTGGAGACGGGCAAGACGGCGCCGTCCGACGAGGACATCCGGGCGTGGTGCCAGGCGTGCGGCGCATCCGGCCAGGCGGCCGACTTGATCGCCGCCAACCGCACCGCGGACTCCATGTACACGCAGTGGCGACGCCTCCAACGCTCCGGGCTCCGTCGGCTCCAGGAATCCCGCATCCCGCTGTACGAGCGCACCAAGGTCTTTCGCGTGTACTGCTCTACCGTCGTTCCCGGTCTGCTTCAGACGCCGGAGTACGCGACGGCCCTGCTGACGAGCATCACGCGGTTTCACGGGACACCTGACGACGTGAGCGACGCTGTTGCGGCACGCGTGGCGCGGTCTGAGATCATCCGGCGGGGCGACCATCGCTTTGCGGTGCTGGTGGAAGAGTCGGTACTCCGGCACGTCATCGGCAGCAACGACACCATGGCCGGCCAGCTTGGGCACCTGCTTGCCGTAATGGCCCTTCCGTCGGTGTCGCTAGGTGTCATTCCCGCCGGAGTGACGCGCGACATGTGGACGCTGGAGACCTTCAACGTCTTCGACGACGAGCGCGTACACGTCGAGTTGCTGACGGCGGCCGTCACCGTGACCGAGCCGGCAGAGGTGGCGCGGTACGGCGCGGCCTTCCGTTCTCTGTCTGCGCTGGCGGTGCACGGCACCCATGCGCGTGCGCTCCTGACAGCAGCCGTCGACGCGCTGAGCTGATTCGCGTGCGATTCCGTAGAACTCTGTAGGACGTGACCTCCGGCCGTACCCACCGTCGTGTCATCCAGGACGACGGAGGTGCGCACAGTGGCGGCATCCACTCACGAAACCACGGCCCTGGAAGTGGCCAAGCCATTCATGCCCCCGTGGCCGGAGGCGCCGGCTGCGTGTGGCCGATGCGTCAGGTTGGCGGCTCTGCGGGCCGCAGCCCGGGGCGTCCTTAACGGCACGGTGGTGAGCGACGTGAACGTACTGATCCGTCGCCACGCCGAACAGGGGCACAGGTGAAGGCGCCCGCTCTGATCAGGGAGCGGAAGGCACTCTGGCCCGTGCCGGCGCCGGGCTGCAAGGTGTGTGCGGCCTTGGTCGTCGAGCGGGGTGAGGCGTGGGAGAAGGGTGACCTCTGCACCATCGCGCAGGTGAACGCCGAAATCAGGAACCACCCGCACAAGGGGGCCCGGTGAGCACCGTCCTGCGCCACGTACAGCACCGGATCCGGAACCACCCGGAGGGGGAGATCACGGCGTCCGCCCAGTGCCGATCAGCGGCAGGGCGGCGAAGTACCGCTTCCGCCCCGAGGCCGCCCGGAGGCCGCCCGGAGGCCGCCCCGTAGAGGGTCAGGGCGAGTCCGGTGAGCGTGCCGGCGCGGTGCGGCCGGCGGGTGGCGGCCCGCGCGTGCATGGCGACGTAGTAGGGCCGGAACTCCTCGTACGAACGGAAGGTCATGACGGCACGGCAGTCACGGCCGGACGGCGGCGACAGAGACGGGGAAGTCGAAATGGGTGTCGGGGAACGCCTCGGGCCGGTGCGTGAAGTGCCACCACTCCACGGGCAGGTTGACGAAGCCCTGCGCGCGCAGCGCCCGCAGCAGGAGCAGCCGGTTCGTACGGGCCGTAGGCGGCACGGCCGGACTGTCCGTGTGGGAGCGCGGCCCGAAGAGGTCGAACGGGGTCCCCATGTCCAGTTCCCGACCCGCTGCGGCGTCCACCAGCGTCACGTCGACGGTGCTTCCCCGGGAGTGGCCCGACCGCTCGGCGATGTAGCCGTCGGGAATCAGCCTGCCCTTGTCGACGTCCGGGTAGTACTCGGCCTTGGTCCCCTGGTCGGCGTCGTCCCCGGCCCACCGGACGAACCGGTCCACCGCGCGCTGCGGCCGGTAGCAGTCGTAGACCTTCAGGGAGAGGCCGCGGAGCAGCAGTCCCCGCTGCGCGCGCCGCAGCGCGTCGGCGGCGGGGCGCGCGAGCAGGCACACCGGGTCCTCGTAGCCGTCGACCGGGCGGCCGGTGAAGTTGCGGGCGGTCGCGTAGCGCATGTCCTGCCGGACCGTCGGATCGACGTCCGCCAGCGCCGCGAACCCCGGCGGCGCCGACCCGCCGGCCGGCGCGCGCGGCGCAGGCGGCGCTCCGGGCCCACCCTGCGCTCCGGGCGCATGGGGCGCACCCAGCGCACCCAGCGCGGCCAGTACTCCCACAACGATCGCAACAGCCGCCGTTCTCATACCGCTTGGCTTACCATCGCGGGATGCCGGCACAGCTGAGGGACTCGCACTGCTCCACCTGCGGAACACCGTTCGACACGGCCGTGTGGCCCCGCACCTGCCCGTCGTGCGGCGTCACCGCGTACCGCAATCCGCTCCCGGTGGCCGTGGTGCTCCTCCCCGTCGAGGACGAGGACGGCACCGGCCTCGTCGTCATCACCCGCACCATCGAACCGGCTCGCGGCGGCATCGCCCTGCCCGGCGGCTTCATCGACTTCGGCGAGGACTGGCGCGAGGCGGTCGTCCGCGAACTGCGCGAGGAGACCGGCATCGAGGCCCCCGCCCTGGACGTCGCCCTGGCCGACGCCCTCAGCTCCCCGGCCGGCCACCTGCTCCTCTTCGGCCTGCTCCCGCCCCGGCCGGCGTCGTCCCTTCCCGCGTCGGTCGCCACGAACGAGACCACGGGCTGGCACGTCCTGCGGGGACCGGCCGAACTCGCCTTCCCCCTGCACACCCGTGCGGCCGCCTCGTGGTTCGCGGGCCAGTACGCCTGACCTCCGCCGGGCCCGCCGCGCCCGGCCCCCGACCCGCCGCGCCCGGCCCCCACCCAACCCACCCCTGCCCGCCCGCCCCCTACACCCCCCGCACCGTCACCCCCGGGACCCGTGCGCCCGCTTCGTTCTCCACCACCACCTCGTCCCCCGCCCACCGCACGGTGTACCGCTCGATCCGGCCCGCCGCGAACCCCGGCCCCGTGTCCCGGACCACCAGCCCGCCGCCCGTCCGCCCCCGCGCCGGAGCCCACGCCTCCAGCGCCACCCCGCCGCCCCCGGACGGGTCCCGGACCGGGAGCAGCGCGCCCGCGCGGGCCAGGACCGGGATCCGGCCCCGCGGGGCGTCCAGCAGCACCTGGCCCGGGCCCTCGTACGCCGCCCCGGTCACGGTGTCGTACCACCGGCCCCGCGGCAGCCGCACCGCCCGCCGGTCCGCGCCGCACTCCAGCACCGGCGCGACCAGCAGGGCGTCACCCAGCAGGAAGGTGTCCTCGCAGTCCCGAAGCGACCGCTCCTCCGGCGCCCCCCACCACAGCGGCCGCACGTACGGGGCCCCGGTCCGGCGGGCCAGGTGGGCCAGCGTCACGAAGTAGGGCCGCAGCCGCTCCCGTTCCGCCATCACCGCACGGGCCTGCTCCTGCGCCTCCGCACCGAACTCCCACGGCTCCCGCCGCCCCGCCCAGATCGCCGAGTGCGTGCGGAACAGCGGCAGGTATGCGCCCAGTTGCAGCCACCGCACGTACAACTCGGGGGAGGGGGAACCCCCGAAGCCCCCGACGTCCGGGCCCGAGTACGGCACCCCGCACAGGCCGAGGCCCAGAACCAGCGCCAAGGAGGCCCGCAGCCCCTCCCAGCTGCTCTCCACGTCGCCGGACCACGAGCCGCCGTACCTCTGCATCCCCGCCCAGCCGGACCGGGAGAAGAGGAACGGCCGCTCGTCCGGCCGCAGCCGGACCAGGCCCTCCCAGCCGGCCCGCGCCATCGCGAGGCCGTACACGTTGTGCCCGGACCGGTGGTCGCCGCCCGCGCCGTCCATCGCGTGCCGCGCGGAGCGGGGGATCGTGTTGTCGCCGAACGGGGCGAAGGACACCGGCTCGTTCATGTCGTGCCAGAACCCCGCGAACCCCTGGCCCAGCCGCTCCTCGTACAGTGCGCCCCACCACTCCCGCACCGCGGAATCCGTGAAGTCCGGGTACGCGCACTCGCCCGGCCAGACCTCGCCGCGCACCTCCACACCCCGGGCGTCCCGCACGAAGGCGCCGCCCGTGCCCACCGCGAGCCCCGACGCGTGCACCGCGTCGCCCACCCGCACCGCGGGGTCGATGATCGAGACCAGGCGTACGCCCCGCGCGGCCAACTCCCCGGCCAGCCCGGGCAGATCGGGGAAGCGCTCCTCGTCCACCGTGAAGACGCGGTGCCCCTCGTAGTGGTCGATGTCCAGGTGCACGGCCGACAGCGCCATCCCGCGCGCCGCGTAGCCGTCCGCCACCCGCCGGACCTCCTCCGCGCTCCCGAAGCCCCAGCGCGCGTGCTGGTATCCGAGGGCCCACTCCGGCGGCACCGCCGCGGGCCCCGTCAGTCCCGACCAGCCCTGCAGCACCCGCGCCGGCGTCCCCACGAGCACCCAGCACCGCAGCGGCCCGCCCTCCACGCGCAGCTCGCTCCACCCCGGACGGTCCGCCCCCGAGCCCGCGCCTTCCTCGCCCTCGCGCAGCACCACCCGCCCGTCCCAGGAGTTGTCGTGGAACACCAGGTGCGTCCCCGCGTCGGCGACCACCAATTGCACCGGCATGGTCAGGTACAGCGGATCGGTGCCCGGCCCGAAGCCGCCCTTCGGGTCCGTGTTCCACAGCCGGTACGCCCCGTCCCGCAGCCGGGGCCCCGCCGCCCGCCCGCCGAGCCCGAAGAACCGCGCGTCCGCCGCCACCTCGCTGCGCTGCGACCAGCGGGCCCCGCCCCGCGCCGGGTCCACGGGCTCCCACCAGCGCGGCGGCAACTCCCGCCGCAGCACCGTCCCGCCGGGCGTGCGCACCTCCAGCGCCCCGTGCCGGGAGACCGCGACCGTCACCCGCTCCGACACCACCCGCCAACCGCCCTCGGTGTCCGGCTCCAGCACGGCCCGCGGATCGGGTTCCGGCCCGTCGCCGGCCACCGCGTACGACGGCGTCGGCGCGGCCCCGTCCCAGCCCCAGAACACGGCGCCGCCCGACGTCACCCGCACCAGCAGCTCCGAGCGCGCGAAGCGCAGCACGCCGCCGCCCGGCCGGGGCTCCGTACCCGTCAGCAGCCCGGGTACGCGCGCCCGCTCCGCGCCCCGGCGCGGGAGCCCCACCGCGCCCGCGCGCCGGTGGCGCCAGGCCGAGCGCCAGGCGCGCCGTCCGCGCTCCGTACCGAGGTCCTTCACCGCACGCACCAGATCGCGACCGTTCATGCGGATCACCCTGCCACCGGGCCCCGGCCGGGGAGGCCGCGTTCAGCTGCCGTTCACCCGGCAGCGACCCGGCAGCGGTAGGCACGGCAGGCACGGCCGGCCGTACGGGACACCTCTGGTGCGGATGTCGATCACATGGCATGGTCCCAGTGAGCCGCCGCGCGCACACCCCCCGCGCGATGGCACCGTACGCACACGAAGCGCGAGCCACAGACTTGACCGGGAGCCGATCCATGACCTCAGCCACGCAGCCGGAACCCCTCTGGGCCCCGGGCCCCGACCGGATCGCCGCGGCCCGGATCACCGCCTTCCAGGGCTGGGCCGCCGACCGGTTCGGAGCCCCCGCCGACGGCGGCTACCCCGCCCTGCACAGCTGGTCCGTCGACGAGCTGGACACGTTCTGGCAGGCCGTCGCCGAGTGGTTCGAGGTCCGCTTCACCACCCCGTACGAGTCCGTCCTCGCCGACCGCTCCATGCCCGGCGCCCGCTGGTTCACCGGCGCCACCCTCAACTACGCCGAGCACGCCCTGCGCGCCGCCGAGGACCCGGCCCGTGCCGGGGACGCCGCACTCCTGTGCGTGGACGAGACCCACGAGCCCGCCCCCGTCACCTGGGCCGAGCTCCGCCGCCAGGTGGGGTCGCTCGCCGCCGAACTGCGCGCCCTCGGCGTACGCCCCGGCGACCGGGTCAGCGGCTACCTCCCCAACATCGCCGAGTCCGTGGTCGCCCTCCTCGCCACCGCCGCCGTCGGAGGCGTCTGGACCTCCTGCGCCCCCGACTTCGGCGCCCGCAGCGTCCTGGACCGCTTCCAGCAGGTCGAGCCCGTCGTCCTGTTCGCCGTGGACGGCTACCGCTACGGCGGCAAACGGCACGACCGCCGCGAGACCGTCGCCGAGCTCCGCGCCGAGCTCCCCTCCCTGCGCGCCGTCGTCCACATCCCCGTCCTGGGCACCGAGGCCCCCGAAGGCGCCCTCGCCTGGTCCGACCTGACCGCGGCCGACACCGCGCCCGTCTTCGAGCCGGTCCCCTTCGACCACCCCCTCTGGGTCCTGTACTCCTCCGGTACGACCGGTCTCCCCAAGGCCATCGTCCAGTCCCAGGGCGGCATCCTCCTCGAACACCTCAAGCAGCTCGGCCTGCACTGCGACCTCGGCCCGGAGGACCGGTTCTTCTGGTACACCTCCACCGGCTGGATGATGTGGAACTTCCTCGTCTCGGGCCTGCTCACCGGCACGACCGTCGTCCTGTACGACGGCAGCCCCGGCTACCCCGACACCGGCGCCCAGTGGCGCATCGCCGAGCGGACCGGGGCGACGCTGTACGGCACCTCCGCCGCGTACGTGATGGCCTGCCGCAAGGCGGAGGTCCACCCCTCCCGGGACTTCGACCTCTCCGCCGTGAAGTGCGTCGCCACCACCGGCTCCCCGCTGCCGCCCGACGGGTTCCGCTGGCTCCACGACGAGGTGGCCGAGGACCTCTGGATCGCCTCCGTCAGCGGCGGCACCGACGTGTGCAGCTGCTTCGCCGGGGCCGTGCCGACCCTCCCCGTCCACATCGGGGAGCTCCAGGCCGCCTGTCTCGGCACCGACCTCCAGGCGTGGGACCCCGCGGGCAAGCCCGTCATCGGCGAGGTCGGCGAGCTGATCGTCACCAACCCCATGCCGTCCATGCCCATCCGCTTCTGGAACGACCCCGACGGCAGCCGCTACCACGACAGCTACTTCGACATGTTCCCGGGCGCCTGGCGCCACGGGGACTGGATCACGATCACCGACCACGGCTCGGTCGTGATCCACGGCCGCTCCGACTCCACCCTCAACCGCCAGGGCGTGCGGATGGGATCCGCCGACATCTACGAGGCCGTCGAACGGCTCCCCGAGATCAAGGAGTCCCTCGTCATCGGCCTGGAGGAGCCGAACGGCGGCTACTGGATGCCGCTCTTCGTCCACCTGGCCCCCGGCGCCCGACTCGACGACGACCTCCGCGCCCGGATCAAGGCGACGATCCGCGAGGAACTCTCCCCGCGTCACGTCCCCGACGAGGTCATCGAGGTGCCGGGCATCCCCCACACCCTGACCGGCAAGCGCATCGAGGTCCCGGTCAAGCGCCTGCTCCAGGGCGCCCCCCTGGCCAAGGCGGTCAACCCCGGCTCGGTCGACAACCTCGACCTCCTCTCCTTCTACGAGGAGCTGGCCCGCACCCGCACCCACGGCTGAGGTCACTGTCAGTGGCGATGGTTACGCTGAGTAAGCAATCGATCGCGCCACTCAGGGGGAGCCATGCCACCGCAGGACGACACCGGGACCCACCGCACCCCGCGGACCGCCACCAGCCGAACCACCCGCACTACCCGCACCGCCAGTAGGCGTCGCACGCTGCGCCGCGAAGCCCCCAGCACCGTCGGCCTCCTCGCCGACCCCGGGGACTTCGCGGCCATGCGCGCCTACCGCAGCTTCACCTTCGACGACCACCAGGACTACCTGCGCCACGTCGACGACCTGCTCCGGTCGCTCGCGGCCCAGGGCATCCACACCACCGTCGCCCTCTTCGACCCCGAGGAGTACGCCGGGCACTGCGCGGAACACGGCCTCGACCCGGACACGGCCGAGGCCCGCACCCGCTTCACCGCGGAACTCGCGGGAAGCAGCGCCGGCCTCCCGTACCGCGGCCAGCCCATCGACGAACTCGTCCCGCTCCTCGTGGACGAGGCCGTCCGGCAGGCCACCTGGGAGTACGCCACCAGCATCCTCGCGGAGGCGGGCACCTGCGCGGACTGCGCCGAGGACATCGGCAACGCCTCCTTCGCCCGCGCGGCCGAGGCACTCAAACGCCTCCTGGCCGGCGCCGGACCCGGCCACCACCACTTCGTCTGCAGCGTCCCCACCCCGACGGAGCAGCTCGTCGTCGTGCTGCACGCCGACGTCCCCGCCGAAAAGGACGTCCCGCCCCGCATCGAGAACCGGGCCGGCCTCGACTTCGTGACGGTCCTGGCGGCCGGACTCGCCCTCGGCGGCCCCGGGGGACTCGTCCTGCGCAGTTCGCGCGAGGACCGCGGCGACCGCGTCCACGGGTGGCGCCTGGACCGGGGCCGGCTGACCGCCCTGTCCGCGGCGGCCGTCTTCAACGCCTACTGCACCGACGCCGACACCGGCGATCCCGTCGCCCCCGAACCAGGGGTCGAGTACTGCCCCGGATACGAGGTGGACCTCCCCGCCCCGCACCACTGAGCCCGGCCCAGGACCCGGGAGGAGCGGCCGGGACGGACCGAGGGGCCCCCGCCACCGGCGAAGGCCCCTCGCATCCTCACTCCTCCCGGCGGCTACTCGCCGGACAACACCCCCTGGGCGGCCGCGCGGGCCTCCTCGGCGGTGTCGCACGCACGCGCCGCGGCCGCGGCCCGCTCGCACTGCGCCAGCGTGTGCTTGGCGAGCGTCGCCCGCACGTACGGAATCGAAGCGGCACCCATCGACAGGGAGGTGACACCCAGCCCCGTCAGCACACAGGCCAGCAGCGGGTCGGAAGCCGCCTCACCGCAGACACCGCAGCTCTTTCCCTCGGCCTTGGCGGCGTCGGCCGACATGGCGATCAGGTCGAGCAGCGCCGGCTGCCACGGGTCCTGGAGCCGGGACACGGCGCCGACCTGACGGTCGGCGGCGAAGGCGTACTGGGCGAGGTCGTTGGTGCCCAGCGAAAGGAACTCGACCTCCCGCAGGATCGAGCGCGCCCGGAGCGCGGCGGAGGGGATCTCCACCATCGCGCCGAACTTCGCCTGCAGCCCTGCCTCGCGGCACGCGTCCGCGAACGCCTTGGCGTCGGTCCGGTCCGCCACCATAGGAGCCATGACCTCGAGGTGGACGGGCAGGCCCTCGGACGCCTTGGCCAGCGCGGTCAGCTGCGTGCGCAGCACGTCCGGGTGGTCCAGGAGCGAGCGCAGGCCGCGCACGCCCAGCGCCGGGTTCGGCTCGTCGGCCGGGGTGAGGAAGTCCAGCGGCTTGTCGGCGCCGGCGTCCAGCACCCGCACCACCACACGGCCCTCGGGGAAAGCCTCGAGCACCTTGCGGTACGACTCGATCTGCTTCTCCTCGGACGGCGCCTTCCTGCTGTCGTCCAGGAACAGGAACTCGGTGCGGAACAGGCCCACACCCTCGGCCCCCGCCTCGACGGCGGCCGGCACGTCCGCCGGCCCGCCGACGTTCGCCAGCAGCGGCACCTTGTGACCGTCCGAGGTCGCGCCCGGACCGGACGACGCGGACAGGGCGGCCCTGCGTTCGGCGGCCGCCCCCTCCAGCTCGGCCCGCTTCTCCGGGGTCGGGTCCACGAACAGGTCGCCCGTGCTGCCGTCCACGGCGATGAGGGTCCCCTCGGCGATCTCGCCGGCACCCGGGAGCGCCACGATCGCCGGCACGCCCAGCGCCCGCGCGAGGATGGCGCTGTGGCTGGTCGGCCCGCCCTCCTCGGTCACGAACCCCAGCACGAGCGCCGGGTCGAGCAGGGCCGTGTCGGCGGGGGCCAGGTCCCGCGCGATCAGCACGTACGGCTCGTCACTGTCCGGGACACCGGGCATCGGCACCCCGAGGAGCCGCGCCACGATCCGGTTCCGTACGTCGTCCAGGTCGGCCACCCGCCCGGCCATGTACTCGCCGGCCCCCGCGAGCAGGTCGCGGTAGGAGGCGAACGCGTCGTAGACACCGCGCTCGGCGGTGCTGCCGACGGCGATCCGCCGGTCGACGTCCGCCATCAGCTCGGGGTCCGTGGCGATCATCGCCTGGGCCTCGAGCACGTGCTGGGCCTCGCCACCGGCCAGCTGGCCGCGCGCGATCAGGTCGGCCGATACAGCCTCCACGGCCTGACGGGCGCGCCCCTGTTCGCGCTCCGCCTCGTCCGCGGTGATCTGCTTGGCCGGCGGTTCGAGAACCGCCGTACCCATGTGCCGAACCTCGCCGATCGCCACACCGTGGCTCACGCCGACGCCTCGCAGCGTTGTCTCCATTTCACCCGTCTCCGATTGTGCGGCGGACTCGGCCGCCGCGGTGGATGTCCGACTCGCCCTCGCGGGCGGACGCGTCACTGCCAGCTGAAGAGAACGTCGTGCGCCTTGACGTCGCCGGACTCGACGACATCGGAAAGGGCGTCCGCGGTCGCCTCGAGCGCGACGACGGGGCACACGGGGGACTTGCCGGCGGCCTCGACCGCGGCGGGGTTCCAGCGGATGACGGCCTGGCCACGGGTCACGGTGTCGCCCTTGTTGACGAGCAGCTCGAAGCCCTCGCCGTTGAGCTGGACGGTGTCGATCCCGAGGTGGGTGAGGACGCCGTGGCCCTCACCGTCTACGACGACGTACGCGTGCGGGTGCAGGGAGACGACCACACCATCTACGGGGGACACCGCCTCCGAGGGCTCACGCGCGGGGTCGATAGCGGTGCCCGGTCCCACCATCGCGCCGGAGAACACCGGATCGGGCACTGCCGCGAGTCCGATGGCGCGCCCGGCAAGTGGGGACGTCACGCTGGTCATGGAGGGCCTCCCAGGGGTGGGGCTTCTTAGCGTCGCCGTCACTACCTGTCGCGAACGGCGTACTCTTGAGAAGGATAAGTCACGAGATGTTCGGGTTCGCCCGATGTTGGTCCCGATCCGGGCTGGCCCTTTGGCACGGAGACTAGTGGACTAGACCGGTGGACTAGACCACCATACGCCTGAAACGATTTGCGTGGGCACCGGCAGACCTGTACTGTCGTGACTCCTGCCGCGACGCATCGTGTGAATTTTTCACGAACGTCCCATGGACAGGAATCCTCCTCTTCAGTATCGATCTTGAACTCAACCCTATTTCCGCATGCCCTTTGGCGCAACGGAGAGTGGCAAGAACGACGGAGAATCGCTGATAGAGTCGGAATCGCCGGAAAGGAAAACGCGAAAGCGAATACCTGGAAAGCGAACCCCGCTTCGACCGGGAATCAGGCCCGAAAGAGTCTGATAGAGTCGGAAACGCAAGAACAGAACGAAAGCCCGGAGGAAAGCCCGAGAGGGTGAGTACAAAGGAAGCGTCCGTTCC
>NZ_JBEOXU010000136.1:0-16745 GCF_040296725.1 Streptomyces sp. NPDC002044 | reverse complement strand
TGGCCGCGCGGCTCCAGCGCACGCTCGCGGAGTACGAGGACGACACCCCGGCCGCGCCCGGCACGGAGTAGCTCGACGTCCTCCTGGTCGTCGCCCCCCGTCCCGGCCCTGATCAGCCAGGACGGCGAGATCGGCTATGCCGAACTCTGGCGCCGGATCGCCGCGGCCGAGGAGATCCTCGCCGGCCGCGGGATCCGGGCCGGCGACCCCGTCGGCCTCTACTTCCACCGCTCGGCCGACTACGTCGTCGCCCTGCTCGCCGCCTTCTCGCTCGGCGCCGTCGCCGTACCCCTGGACCCGGAGTACCCGGCCGAGCGCATCGACTGGATGCTCGCGCAGGCCCGCCCCCGCCTGGTGCTGCGGGGCCGCGACACCGGACACCACCCGGACGAGGAGCGCAGCCCGGGCCGCTGGACCACGCTCCGCACCCGCGGCGCCTGCGCCCCCGCCGCCTCCGAAGGGCCCGTACGGACCGCCCGGGAGGCCCGCACCGGCCCCGACGGCGGCGACCCCGCGATGATCCTGTTCACCTCCGGCTCCACCGGCCGCCCCAAAGGCGTCCGCCTGCACCACGCCGGGCTGGTCAACCGGATCAGCTGGGGCCGGCGCCAGTACGCCTTCCACTCCGGCGACCGGGTCCTGCACAAGGCGTCCGTCTCCTTCGACGCCTCGCTGCACGAGATCTTCGCCCCGCTCACCGTCGGCGGCACCCTGGTCATCGCCCCGCCCGGACTCCAGTACGACAGCCTCGGCCTGGCCCGCCTGATGCAGGACGCCCGGATCACCGCGGCCCACTTCGTGCCGTCCGTCCTGCGCTACCTCCTGGCCGAGCCCGAACTCGCCGACTGCCTCGATCTGCGCCTGCTGTTCTGCGGCGGCGAGGCCCTGGGGACCGACCTGGTGCGCGCGTTCCGGCGGATCCTGCCCGAGTGCCTGCTGTTCAACCAGTACGGGCCCACCGAGACCTCCGTGAACGTCTCCTACTGGGACGCCCGCGAAGGCCACGACGGGCCTGTCGCCCCCATCGGCCGCCCCGTCGACGGCGCCGAACTCCACGTCCTCGCCGCCGACCTGACCCCCGTCCCGGCCGGCGAGACCGGCGAACTCTGGGTCGGCGGCGTCCCCGTCGCCCACGGCTACCTCGACCCCGCCCGCACCGCCGAGCGCTTCCTGCCCGACCCCGGCGTGCCCCCCGGCTCCCGCCGCACCCTCTACCGCACCGGCGACCTGGTCCGCCTCCACCCCGCCGGCTACCTCGAATACCACGGCCGCACCGACGACCAGGTCAAGATCCGCGGGGTACGGGTGGAGCCCGGGGAGGTCGCCGCCGCCCTCGCCCGCCACGACGGGGTCCTCGACGCCCTGGTCGTCGCCGACCCCGGCCCCGACTCCGAACCCCGCCTCCTCGCCTACGTCGTCCCCGCGGCCGGAGCCACCGCCCGGGAAGGAGCCGCCGGCCCGTCCGGGAGCCCCCTGACCGCCGAGGACATCCGCGCCTGGGCCGCCCGCACCCTGCCGCCCGCCCTGCGCCCCGACCGGACGATCCTGCTGCCGGAACTGCCCCGGCTGGCCAATGGCAAGGTCGACCGCGCGGGCCTCCCGCGCCCCTGCGGCCGGCCCGCCGAACCGGAGGAGACCGCCGGCACGGCCACCGCGGAACGGCTGCGCGAGATCTGGCGCCGCGCCCTCGGCGTCGGTGCCGTCCGCGACGAGGACGACTTCCTGTCCCTCGGCGGCCACTCCCTCCTCGCCCTGCGCATCGCCACCCGGATCCGCGAGAGCACCGGTCTCGAACTCCCGCCCGGCGGACTGCTGCGCGCCCCGGACTTCGCCGGCTGGCTCCGGGCGGCCGGACTGAACCCCACCCCGCGGGAGCCGTGACCCGATGACAGCCACCCTGACCGCACCGCACCCCGCCCGCGAGGCCGGGCACCGTACGCCGCTGTCCGACATGCAGCGCTCGATGCTCGCCCACGAGGCCCTCGAAGAGCTGCCCGTCTACACGATGCCGCTCTGCTTCGAGATCACCGGCCGCGTCGACGCGGACCTCCTCGAACGGGCCCTGCACCACGTCGTACGCCGGCACCCCGTGCTGTGCTCCCTCTACGACGGCACCCACGCGCGGGTCCTGGGCGACGCCGCGCCCATGCCGTCGCTGCACCGCCCCGTCCCGGACCGGGCCCCGGGGCGCGCACCCGGCACCGACCCGGCCCTCGCCGCCTTCCTCAACGCCCCGTTCGACCTGGGCCGTGAGGTACCGGTCCGGGCCGCGCTGGCCACCACCGGCCCGGACCGGCACCTCTTCGCGCTCGCCGTGCACCACGTGGCGGGCGACAGCGTGTCCCAGGCCCTGATGCTGCGCGACATCGGCGCGGCCTACGCCGCCCTGGCGCGCGACGGCCGCCTCCCGCGGCCCGCGCCCGGCCCCGACTTCTTCGCCCACGCCCGCGCCGAGGGACCCCACCGGGCGGAGGAGCGCCCCGCCGAGGAGCGCCCCGCACCGCCCCCGCCCGGCGGTTCCGCGCGAGGCCGGTCCGGCCCCGCGCCCGGACCGGCGCGCCCCGACGGCGACGCCGCCTGGTGGGCCGCCCGGCTGCGCGGCACCGCCCCCCAGCCCTACCCCCGGCGGATCCCGCCGCCCGAGGCGGACCGCTGCACGCGCATCTCCCTCGGCCTCGCCCTGGACGCCGACGACACCGCGGGCATACGCGAACTCGCCCGCACCGCCCAGGTCTCGCCCTCCGCGGTGCTGTTCACCGCCGTCTCCCACACCATCGCTGCCCCGGGCGGTGGCGAGACGGTGATCGGGCTGCCCACCGCCCTGCGCGACCGGCCGGAACTGCGCGCGGCCGTAGGCCCGTTGCTGAACACCCTGCCCGTCCGCACCCGCCTGGACGCGACCGCCGGCCCCGCCGGGACCGTACGGGCCCATGCCGCCGCCATGGAGGAGTCGCTCACCCGCAAGGAACTGCCGTACTCCCGGATCCTCGCCGCGGCCGGAGCGCGCCACTCCTTCGACTCCGCCCCCCTCTTCCTGCACGTCGTCAACATCGACCACGAGCCGCTGCGCCTGCGGCTGGCCGGAGCCCGCTGCACGCTCCTGCCGGTCCCGCGCGCCTGGGTGGTCTTCCCCGCCCAGTGGGAGTTCGGCTGGAGCACCGTCGGCAACGTCCGGGGCGAACTCCGCCTCTCCGCCGACGCCTTCACGGCCGAACACGCCCACGACCTGGCCGGGCGCTTCCGCCGCGTCCTCACCCGGCTGCTCCAGGACCTCCTCTAAGGACCCCCATGACCACGCCCCCGCCCGCCGGCACCGCCCCCGCCGCCGGAACCCGCACCGCCACCCTCCGCTCCCTGTTCGAGGAGGTCCTCGGCCGGTCCGGCATCGGCGACCACGACAGCTTCTTCGACAGCGGCGGCGACTCCCTCTCCGCCATGCGCCTGGTCACCCGCTCCCGGCAGGTCCCCGGCCTGAACCTCACCATCCGCACGCTCTTCCGCCACCCCAGTCCGGCCGCCCTCGCCGCCGCCCTGACCGCGGACCCGTCTCCGGCCGCCCCGTCCGCACCCCCGGCCGGCACCCCGGCCCCGGCCGTCCCCGACCAGGCCGCAGTCCCCGTACTGGGCGGCATCGAGCGCCCCGAGCACCCGCCGCTCTCCTTCACGCAGGAAGGACTGTGGTACCTCGCACTGCTCCACGGCCCCAGCCCCACCTACAACATCCCCGTCGCCGTCCGCCTCACCGGCGCCCTCGACACCGCGGCCCTCGAAGCGGCCCTCGGCGACCTCGTGGCCCGCCACGAGCCCCTGCGCACCGTCTTCCCGGAACTCCGCGGCGTCCCCTACCAGCGCGTCCTCACCCCGGAGGAGGCCCGCCCCGTCCTGCACGCCCTCGCCTGCCCGCGCGCCGGCCTCGCCGAAGCCGAGCGGGCCGCCGCCCGGCACGCCTTCGACGTCATGGCCGCCCCGCCGCTGCGCGCCACCCTGCTCACCGTCGAGGACGAGCCCGGCACCCACGTCCTGATGCTGGTCGTGCACCACATCATCGGAGACGGCTGGTCCGTGCGCCCCCTGGTCCGCGACCTCTGCGACGCCTACGCCGCCCGCCTCGCGGGACGCGCCCCGGACCACACCCCGCTGCCCGTCCAGTACGCCGACTTCGCCCTGTGGGAGCGCGCGTGCGTCTCCCGCACCCTGGAGGACCGGCTCGCCCACTGGCGCCCCGCCCTGGCCGGCCTGCCCGACCCGCTGCCGCTGCCCACCGACTTCCCCCGCCCCGCCCGCGCCTCCCACCGGGGCGCGGCCGAACCCGTCACCGTCGGCGCCGCCCTCACCCGCCGTCTCAAGGCCCTGGCCCAGGAGACCGGCAGCACCGTCTTCATGCTCCTCCAGACCGCCCTGGCCGCGGCCCTCACCCGCGCCGGAGCCGGCGAGGACGTTCCGATCGGCACCCCCGTCAGCGGCCGCGGCCACAGCGACCTCGACGACCTGGTCGGCTTCTTCGTCAACATGCTGGTCCTGCGCACCGACACCTCGGGCGCCCCCACCCACCGCGAGCTCCTGGCCCGCGTCCGCGCGGCCGCCCTGGAGGCGTACGCCCACCAGGACGTCCCGTTCGACCAGCTGGTCGGCGCCCTCAACCCGCGCCGCAGCTCCTCCCACCACCCGCTGTTCCAGGTCGTCCTCGCCTTCGCGGGCGGGGCGCACCTGCCGGTCGGGATGCCCGGCCTGCGCGGCCGCACCGACCAGGTGTCCCTGTCGGTCGCCAAGTTCGACCTGGGCCTCTACCTCGACGAAACGCCCGAGGGTGCCATCACCGGCCACCTCACCTACGCCACGGACCTGTTCGCCCCGGACACCGGACGCGCCCTCGCCGCCTCCTTCCTCGACGCCCTCACCGCCCTGGCCACCACCCCGGACGCCCCGATCACCTCCTGGTGACCCCGAGGTGGCGTTCGCGGTCACGTCCGCGGTCACGTCCGCGGGGGCGGGGCCGCGCACGGGCCGCCGTACGGAAAACGGGCACGGGACAAAAGGGGACCGGACGTGACCGATGGTGTCCTTACGGAAGCACTGCGGGGCATGGGGGACACTGGTGGGGCTCTACCCCGTCCCGTGTTTCCGAGGAGCTCTTCCCATGCCCCGCCTTGCCGTCTTCGCCGTAGTCGTCTGCGTCCTCGCCGTGGCCGCGGCCGTCGTCGCCTTCGTGGAGGGCAGCTTCCTCGGGATCATCTGGGTCCTGCTGGCCGGCCTCACGTCCAACCTGGCCTGGTACTACCAGCGCAAGGCCAAGGCCGAGAAGGCCGCCGCCACCCGCACCACCGTCTAGCGCTTCCTTTCCACTTCCCTTCCGCTTCCCTTCCGGATCCCGCCGGGCCCGGCCCGGTCAGCTCCCGGGCAGCGCGCAGACGCCGTCGGCGTCCTGCCAGAAGCGGTAGAGCTCGCGGCCGCAGTACGTGTCCAGGTCCGGGACCCCCAGCGCGGACAGCAGCCCGCGCACCACGTCGAAGAAGAACGTGTTCACTTCCGGAATCCACAGCAGCGCGAACACCGCGATCAGGCCGAACTGGGCCAGCGGCGCCATCTCGCGGCGCACCCGGTGCGACAGCCAGGGCTCGATGACCCCGTAGCCGTCGAGGCCCGGCACCGGCAGGAAGTTCAGGATCGCCGCCGAGACCTGGAGCAGGGCGAGGAACGCGAGCGCGAAGCGGAACTCCAGCGGGACCCCGTCCAGCGCGTCCAGCCAGAACGGGGCCGTGCAGACGACCGCGAAGGCCACGTTCGTCAGCGGGCCCGCCGCCGAGATCAGGCTGTGCTTCCAGCGGCCCTGGATCCGGTCGCGCTCGATGAACACCGCGCCGCCGGGCAGACCGATCCCGCCCAGGATCACGAAGAGCACCGGCAGGACGATGCTGAGCAGCGCGTGCGTGTACTTCAGGGGGTTCAGCGTCAGGTAGCCCTTGGCGCCCACCGAGAGGTCACCGCCGTGCAGCGCGGTGCGGGCGTGCGCGTACTCGTGCAGGCACAGGGAGACGATCCACGCCGAGGTCACGAAGAGGAACACGGCCAGGCCGGCGCTCGTCGAGTACCCCGTCCACACCGCCCACCCGGTGACCGCCATGACGGCCGCGATACCGAGGAACACTGCGCTGATCCGCCGCTCGCCGCGGCCTCCCTGATGACCCATGCGGCGAAACCTATCCCGTGCCCCGGGCGTAAAGGGGTTCGGGTCGGGGTCCCGCTCCGGGGACAATGGCCCGGTGCGTTACGCGATCCTCGGCACCACCCTGGCCCTCCGCGACGACGGGAGCCCCGTCGCCGTCGGCGGAGCGCGCCTGCGGGCGCTCCTGACGGCCCTCGCGCTCCGGCCGGGACGGGCGGTGCCGGCGCACCTGCTGATCGACCAGGTGTGGGACGCCGATCCGCCCGCCGACGCGCCCGCCGCCCTCCAGGCCCTGGTCGCCCGGCTGCGGCGGGCGCTGGGGCACACGGCCGTGCGGTCCGCTGAGGGCGGCTACCTGCTCGCCGCCGAGCGCGAGGACATCGACCTGTACCGCTTCGAGCGGCTCGCCCGGGACGGCGCCTCCGCGCTCGCCGAGGGGGACGCGGCCAAGGCCGGCGTCCTCTACGAGGACGCGCTCGCGCTGTGGCGCGGCCCCGCCCTGGCCGACCTGCCGGACCCGGCGGCCGCGGAGTCCGCGCGCTGGGACACCGTACGGACGGACGCGCGCCGCGGCCGCCTCACCGCGGCCCTCGCCCTGGGCGGGGCGGAGCACGTCCTGCCCGAGCTGACCGCGCTGTGCGCCGGACAGCCGCTGGACGAGCCGCTCCAGGCGCTGCGCATCCGCGCGCTGCGGGACACCGGCCGGCCGGCGCAGGCACTGGCCGCCTACGACGAGGTCCGCCGGGACCTGGCCACCCGCCTGGGCGCCGACCCGGGCCCCGAGCTGCGTGCCCTGCACACCGCACTCCTGTCGCCCCCGCCCCCGCCCCCGGCGCCCGTGGCCCCGCCCGCGGCCGGACCCGCGGCCGGACCCGCGGCCGGACCCGCCGCCGTACCGCAGGCCCCCGCCCCCGCCGCCCGCTCCGGCGGCCCGGACCGGCCGGGGAACCTGCGGGCCCGGCTCACCACCTTCGTCGGACGCGAGGACGACATCCGCGTCATCGGGGCCGACCTCGCGCGGGCCCGCCTCGTCACCCTGCTCGGCCCCGGTGGCGCCGGGAAGACCCGGCTGTCCCAGGAGTCCGCCGAGGCCCACGCCGGCACCGGCCGGCCGGACGGGGCCTGGCCGGACGGGGTCTGGCTGGTCGAGCTCGCGCCCGTCGACGACCCGGAGGACGTCGCCGAGGCGGCCCTCGCCGCGCTCGGCGCGCGCGAGACCAAGCTGCGCGGCGCCTCCGTCGAGGAGATGCGGGCGCTCACCGACCGTGTCGGGGACGACGCCCTCGACCGCCTCGTCGAGCACTGCGCGCGGCGCCGGCTCCTGCTGCTGCTCGACAACTGCGAGCACGTCATCGGCGCCGCCGCCGTACTCGCCGAGCGGCTCCTCACCCACTGCCCGGGCGTGCAGATCCTCGCCACCAGCCGCGAGCCCCTCGGCGTGCCGGGGGAGTCCCTGCGCCCGGTGGAGCCGCTGCCCGACCCGGTGGCGCTGCGCCTGCTGAACGACCGCGGGGCCGCCGCCCGGCCCGGCTTCGGCGTCGACGAGGATCCGGCCGCCGCAGTGGAGATCTGCCGGCGCCTGGACGGGCTGCCGCTGGCGATCGAGCTGGCCGCGGCCCGGCTGCGGCTGCTCACCCCGCGGCAGATCGCCGACCGGCTGGACGACCGCTTCCGGCTCCTGACCGGCGGCGCGCGCACGGTCCTGCCCCGCCAGCAGACGCTGCGGGCCGTCGTCGACTGGTCCTGGGACCTGCTCGACGAGCCCGAGCGCGCCGTCCTGCGCCGGCTCTCCGTCTTCGCCGGCGGCTGCGACCTGACCGCCGCCGAGGCGGTCTGCGCCGACCCCTCGTACGACACGGCCGACGTGCTCGGCTCCCTCGTCGACAAGTCCCTCGTCGTCGCCGCCCCCGGCCCGGACGGCTCCGGCATGCGCTACCGCCTGCTGGAGACCGTCGCCGAGTACGCCGCCGAACGCCTCGCCGGCGCCGGGGACGACCGCGCGGCCACCGAGCGCCGCCACCTCGTCCACTACCGCGAACTCGCCCGCACCACCGAGCCCCGGCTGCGCGGCCACGGCCAGCGCGCGGCCGCCGGCCTCGTCGCCACCGAGTACGAGAACCTGCGCACCGCCCTGCGCCGGGCCGTCGCCGCCCGCGCCGCCCAAGAGGTGCTGTGCCTGGTCCACTCCCTCGTCTGGTACTGGCACATGCACGACCTGCGGGCCGAGTCCCGCCACTGGTCCGAGGCGGCCGCCACCCTCGGTCCCGACCCCTTCGCGGCGCCCGCCGTCCCGGCCGGGCCCGTGTACGAGCGCATCGTGGACGCGCCGCCGCCCTACGCCGGGGAGCTGCTGACCGAGGGCTGGCGCGGCGTCCAGATGATCCGCCTGGCCTCCCGCGACCAGGCCGACGGCTCCTGGGACACGCCCGAGGTCCGCACCCAGGTGGAGCGGATGCTCGACGTGTACCGGCCGGGGCTCCCGCAGACCTGCCGCACCCCCGCGGGCCTGTGGGTCTACGCCGTCATGATCGCCGGAGACGCCGGCCTGCTGCGCCGGGTCGTGGACGAGACCGTGGACATCGCCCGCGAGCTCGGCTACGACTGGGAGCTCGCCTCGGCGCTCCAGATGCGCGCCAACATCCTCGCCAACCGCGCCGACTGGGGCGGCGACGCCGCCCGCGACGCCGACCAGAGCCTGGCCCTCTTCCGGGAGCTGGGCGACGACTGGGGCTGTGCCGAGGCGCTCTCCGCCCGCGCCGAGTCGCTGGAGAAGCGCGGCCTGTACGCGGCGGCCACCCAGGACTTCCGGGCCGCGATCGAGCACGCCGAGCGGCTCGGAGCCAAGGCCCAGGTCACCGTGCTGCGCGTACGGATGGCCGGGACCCTCGCCGAGGCCGGCCGGTCCGAGGAGGCCGAGGAGATCCTCACGGAGATCACCGCCACCGTCCGGATGTCCGGCAACGACGCCATGCCCGCCGCCCGGATGTTCCTCGCGACCCTCCTCGGCCGCACCGGCCGCATCCCCGAGGCCCGCGCCCAGATCCAGACGCTGCGCGAGGAGTTCTCCTTCGGCGCCTACGCCGTCTTCGAGGTGTTCCTCCTCGCCACGATCGCCTGGCTGGACAACCAGGAGGGCGCGTTCGAGGACGCGCTCGGCGTGCTCCGCGGCGGGGCGCCCGCCGCCCGGGACCCGCTGGCGCTGATGGTGGCCCCGCAACTGCCCGCCGTCTACCTGCTGACGGCGTCCGTCTCCCTCGCCTCGCCCGGCGGCCCGGAGCGGCCGCATGACGCCGCGCGCCTCGTCGGCGCCTACCGGTGCCACCTGCCGCCCGGGCACGTCCCCGTCACCACCGAACGCGCGGAAGCCGCCCTCGCCGAGAAACTGGCGCGGGCGGCGCTGGGCGACGCGGCGTACGAGGCGGCGTACGCCGAAGGCGGCGGCCTCACCCTGGAGGAGGCCACCGCCCTCATCTGACCCGGCCCTCGGCGGGGTCCGTCCGGGACGCGATCCGGAACGGACCGGCCCGCGGGTCAGGTCTTCTGGCGGAACTTGCGGACGGCCAGCGGCATCGTCACCAGCGTGATGCCGACCGACCAGGCGAGCGTGATCCACACGGAGTTCCCGAGCGGGGTCCCGTTGATCAGGGCGCGCGCCGCGTCGGCCAGGTTGGACAGCGGGTTGACGTCGGTGAAGCTCTGCAGCCAGCCGGGCATCGTCGTCGTCGGGGCGAAGATCGAGCTGCCGAACTGCAGCGGCATCAGGACCAGCATCGCCATGCCCTGGACGGCCTGGGGGGTCTTCATGCTGAGACCCAGCAGGATGAAGATCCACATCAGCGAGGAACCGAAGACGGCCGCCAGTCCGATGGAGAGGAACAGGTCCAGCACGGAGGACTTGATCGACAGGCCGAGCAGGAAGCCCATGCCGAGCAGGATCGTGATGGCGACCATCATCCGGCCGAGCTCGACCACGATCTTGGCGATGAGCACCGAGGAGCGGGCGATGGGCATGGACCGGAAACGGTCCATCACGCCCTTCTTGAAGTCGTCGTTGACCCCGGTGCCCACCCCCATGGCGATGTTCATGCCCATCATGGCCATCAGGCCCGGGACCACGTAGTTGACGTACTCGCCCTGGTTGCCCTTGCCGGCGATGGCGCCGCCGAAGACGAAGACGAACAGCAACGTGAAGATGACCGGCATGAACACGACGTCGAACATCGACTCCGGGTCCTGCTTGATCTGCAGGACGTTGCGCCGGGCCAAGGCGCCGATGTGGCGCAGGTTGCCGCGCAGGCCGATCCGGCCCTCGCCGGCCGGGACGGGTCCGGCGGCCGGGGCGGCCGCGACGGGAGCGGGCTTCGTGGTGACGGTGCTCATACCGCGACCTCCTCGGTCTTCTCGGCGGGAACGGAGTCCTCGACGGAGGGCTTCTGTCCGGTGATGGACAGGAACACCTCGTCCAGGCTGGGCAGGTAGGTGCTGATGTCGGTGATGCCGTACCCGCGGGAGGCCAGCAGGCTCACCACGGCGGTCAGCTGCGTGTCGGCGAGGATCGGGACCAGCAGGGCGCCCTCGTCCGGGACGGCCTGGGAACCGGCGACCCCGTCCAGACCGGCCTCGGCCAGCGAGCGGGCCATGCCCGGCAGGTCGGCCGGGTCGGAGGGGCGGATCCGCAGCGTGCGGCCGCCGACGCGCGCTTTGAGCTCGTCGACCTTGCCGTTCGCGATGACCTTGCCCTTGTCTATGACCGTCAGCTCGCTGGCGAGCTGCTCGGCCTCCTCCATGTACTGGGTGGTGAGCAGGACGGTGGCCCCCTCGGCGACCATCCGCTGCACCTCGTCCCACACCTCGTTGCGGGTACGGGGATCCAGCCCGGTGGTCGGCTCGTCCAGGTACAGCACGGCCGGGCTGCCGATCATCGAGGCGGCCAGGTCGAGCCGGCGGCGCATGCCGCCGGAGTAGTTCATCACGGCCTTCTTCGCGGCGTCCGTGAGGGAGAACCGCTCCAGCAGCTCGTCGGCACGCAGGCGGGCGCCCTTGCGGGAGAGGTCCAGCAGCCGGCCGATCATGTAGAGGTTCTCCCAGCCGGAGAGCTTCTCGTCGACCGAGGCGTACTGGCCGGTCAGGCCAATGGTCCGGCGCAGCTGCCGGGGCTGGCGGACCACGTCGAAGCCGGCGACGAAGGCGGTGCCGGCGTCGGGGACGATCAGGGTGGACAGGCAGCGCACCAGGGTGGTCTTGCCCGCGCCGTTGGGTCCGAGCACCCCGAGGACGGTGCCCTCGCGGACGTCCAGGTCGACCCCGTCCAGGGCTTTGGTCTCGCCGTAGTGCTTGACCAGTCCCCGCACCTCTACGGCGTTGGGATTCTTGTCGTTTCGCGTCATGGCCACCATCAGAGCATCCGCCACTGACAAAGCACCGACAGACGGCCGACGGGGAACCGACGGGGAACCGACACCGGCACGGCACTCACGGATCCGACGCGGCCGGCGGCCGGCGGCCGGGAGCCGCACGGCCCGCCGGCCTTCCCGCCGACGGGCCGTGCGCTCCGCTCACCTCGTCAGTGGAAGGCGTGCTCCGGCTGAGGGAACGTTCCGCCGACCACGTCCTCGGCGAACGCCTTCGCCGCGTCCCCCATGGTCTTGCGGATGTTCGCGTACTGCTTCACGAACTTCGGCATCTTCCCACCGGTCAGACCCATCATGTCGGTCCACACCAGCACCTGCGCGTCGCACTCCGAGCCGGCGCCGATGCCGACCGTCGGGATGTGCAGGGACCGGGTGACCTCCGCGGCCAGCTCGGCGGGCACCAGCTCCAGCACCACCGCGAAGGCGCCCGCGTCCTGCGCCGCCTTCGCGTCGCGCAGCAGCTGGTGCGCGGCCTCGTCCCCGCGCCCCTGCACCCGGTAGCCCATGGCGTTGACGGACTGCGGGGTCAGGCCCAGGTGGGACATGACCGGGATGCCGGACTGCACGATCAGCTCGGTCTGGGCCAGCGAACGCTGGCCGCCCTCCAGCTTGACCGCGCCGACCCCGGCCTCCTTGACCAGGCGGGTGGCGCTGCGCAGCGCCTGCACGGCGCCTTCCTGGTACGAGCCGAACGGCAGGTCGCCGACGATCAGCGCGCGGCTGGTGCCCCGGACGACGGCCGCCGACAGCAGGGTCATCTCGTCCATCGTCACGGGAACGGTCGTCTCGTAGCCGAGGTGACAGTTGCCCATCGAGTCGCCGACGAGCATGACCGGGATCCCGGCGTCGTCGAAGACGGACGCGGTCATCGCGTCGTAGGCGGTGAGCATGGGCCACTTCTCGCCGCGTTCCTTGGCGAGGGTCAGGTCGCGGACGGTGATGCGCCGGGTGCCCGTGCCTCCGTACAGGGTGGGGGAAGCCGCTGATGCGGGTTCGCGGGCAGGCGAAACGGCATGCGTCATGGCAACTGCTCCTTGTTCATCTCGAGGCGCCCTCACGGCGTCCCCGGACTCACCCACCATGGTGGCATCCGGGCGGCCCCGGACGGAAGTGGTACGGGCCACGCCCGACCCGCGCGATCCCAATGTGCGCGTTTCGTGACAAGCGGAACCCCGTGCGCACGGTCGTTCGTCCTCCGGAACGTACGGTCGCGAAAAGCGGCCGTGACGTACGGCACGGAAGGCCGCGTCCATCGCCTAGGGTCAAGGGGCGGGGACGCAGCGCGAGCACGGCAGTGAGGGCAGTGGCATGGCACAGGCGTACATGACGGAAACGGGAAACGGCGGCTCGGAGCCCGAGCCCTCCGAATCCCGCCTCCGGCGGCGTCTGGTCGCCCTGCGCGGCGACCGGGGGATCTGGCGGCGCGGGCTGGTGCTGGCCGCCATCGCCGCGCTGATCTCACTCGTCATGGTCTTCCACGCCGACCTGCCCAACGACGTGGGCAACCTCGGCAGCCTCACCGAGACCTTCCTGCCCTGGCTGGGCCTGGCCGTTCCGGTCCTGCTGGCCTGCGCCGTGTACCGGAAGTCCGCGACCGCGCTGATCGCGATACTGCTGACGGCCGCGGTCTGGGCCAACATCTTCGGCGGCCTGGTCACCGACAAGTCCGGCACCGGCGGCAACCTCACCGTCGCCACCCACAACGTCGACGCCGACAACACCGACCCGCGCGGCACCGCCGAGTCCGTCGCGGGGGCCGGGGCCGACGTGCTGGCCCTGACCGAGCTGAAGTCGGGCGCCGTCCCGGTCTACGAGAAGGCCCTCGCGGCCACGTACAAATACCACTCCGTCGAGGGCACCGTCGGCGTGTGGAGCAAGTACCCGCTGTCCTCCAGCCGGCCCGTGGACATCAAGATGGGCTGGGTCCGCGCCATGCGGGCCACCGTGACCACCCCGGTCGGGGACGTCGGTGTCTACGTCGCGCACCTGCCTTCCGTACGGGTCAAACTGAACGCCGGGTTCACCGCCAACCAGCGCGACGACAGCGCCGACGCGCTGGGCGCGGCGCTGGCCTCCGAGCCGCTGAAGAAGGTCATCCTGCTCGGCGACCTCAACGGCACCATGAACGACCGGGCCCTGTCCGAGGTCACCTCGCAGATGCGTTCCACGCAGGGCGCGGCGGGCGACGGCTTCGGATTCAGCTGGCCGGCGCAGTTCCCGATGGCCCGGATCGACCAGATCATGGTCCGCGGGATGAAGCCGGAGGCCTCCTGGACCCTGCCGCGCACCGGCAGCGACCACCTGCCGGTCGCGGCCCGGGTGACGGCCAGGCCGTAGCCGCGGACGCCGTACCGCACGCGTGAAGGGGCCCGGCCGCCCTCCCGGCGGCCGGGCCCCTTCGCGTGGTGCTACGCCTGCTCGCGCCAGCCGTTGGTGATGGGCAGCCGGCGGTCCTTGCCGAAGCCCTTCGCGGAGATCTTGGTGCCCGGCGGGTACTGGCGCCGCTTGTACTCGGCGGCGTCCACCATCCGCAGGGTCCGGGCCACCATCTCCGGGTCGAAGCCGGCCGCGACGATGGCGTCCAGCCCCTGGTCGCGGTCCACGTACAGCGCCAGGACCGCGTCGAGCACCGGGTAGTCCGGCAGCGAGTCCGTGTCGACCTGGCCCGGGCGCAGCTCGGCGCTCGGCGGCTTCACCATCGAGTTCTCCGGGATCGGCGGGATCTCCCCGCGCTCGGCCGCGGCCCGGTTGCGGTAGGCGGCGAGCCGGAAGACGTCCGTCTTGTAGAGGTCCTTGATCGGTCCGTACGCGCCCACCGAGTCGCCGTACAGGGTGGAGTAGCCGACGGCCAGCTCGGACTTGTTGCCCGGGGCCAGCACGATGTGGCCCTCCTGGTTGGAGAGCGCCATCAGCAGGGTGCCGCGCAGCCGGGCCTGGAGGTTCTCCTCGGCGAGGCCGGTGAGGCCCAGGGAGCCCATGTACGCGTCGAACATCGGCGCGATCGGCACGGTCCGGAAGTTCAGGCCGGTGCGGTCGGCGAGGTCGGCCGCGTCGCTCTTGGAGTGCTCCGAGGAGTACTTCGAGGGCATGGAGACGCCGTACACGTTCTGCGCGCCGACGGCGTCGCAGGCGAGGGCGGCGACGAGCGCGGAGTCGATGCCCCCGGAGAGGCCGATCAGGACGGACCGGAACCCGTTCTTGCGGACGTACGCGCGCAGGCCCACGACCAGCGCGTCGTAGACCTCCTCGTCGTCGTCGAGACGGTCGGCGTAGCCTCCGGTCACCACCGGTTCGTACGGCTCCACGGGCTCCTCGGAGAGGATCACGCGGTCGATCCGCAGACAGTCGTCCACGATGCCCTCGGGGGCGTCCGCGCGGGCCGCCGGCAGGTCGAGGTCGACCAGCACGCACCCCTCGGAGAACTGCGGAGCGCGGGCCAGGACCTCGCCGGATCCGTCCACGACGATCGAGTCGCCGTCGAAGACCAGCTCGTCCTGTCCGCCGATCATGGCGAGGTAGGCGAGGGTGCAGCCGGCCTCCCGGGCCCGCTTGCGGACCAGGCCGAGGCGCACGTCGTCCTTGTCGCGCTCGTAGGGGGAGGCGTTGATCGAGATCAGCAGCCCGGCCCCGGCCGAGCGGGTGGCCGGGACGCGCCCGCCGTCCTGCCACAGGTCCTCGCAGATGGCCAGGGCCACGTCCACCCCGCGGACCCGGATGACCGGCTGGGTGTCGCCCGGCACGAAGTACCGGAACTCGTCGAAGACGCCGTAGTTGGGGAGGTGGTGCTTGGCGAACCGGAGCGCCACCCGGCCGCGGTGCAGGACGGCCGCCGCGTTCTCCGGCGAGCCGGCCGGCTTGCCGAGCCGTGGAACGGCCTGCTCGGTGCGGTCGAGGTAGCCGACGACGACCGGCAGGTCGCCGAAACCCTCGGCCGCGAGGCGTTCGGCGAGCTCGCGCAGCGCCGTGCGGGACGCCTCGACGAAGGATCCGCGCAGGGCGAGGTCCTCGACGGGGTACCCGGTCAGCATCATTTCCGGGAACGCCACCAGGTGGGCGCCCTGCTCGGCGGAGTGCCGGGTCCAGTGGACGACCGAGTCGGCATTGGCGGCGATGTTGCCAACGTGCGAGTCGATCTGATTCAGAGCGAGGCGTAGTTGAGGCACGGGACCCAGTCTAATCGTCTTTCTGACGCGATGTCCTGGGCCCCGCCCTTTCCGCAGTCGGATCAGCCGATCGGACCGGTGTACTGCACGTCGTCGAGGAGGCTGCCCGCGGAGATGTCCGCGCTGACGCTCTGGGTGCCCTCGGGGACCTCGAACGCCACGACTCCGCTGGCTGAGGCGCCCGGCAGGATCGTGCCGCTGATCATCTTCGGCACGCTGCCGTCGAAGACGAGCTTGGCGGTCATGCCCTTGTCGTCGCGGACGTTGGGCACGGCGTAGACCACCTCGTGCGGCTTCGTGGAGTTGTTGGTGATGGTGACGGTCATCTGGACCGCGTTCTTCACCTTCTCCCGGCCGTACAGCGTCTCCGGCTTGTACTTCTTCAGCCCCGACAGGCTCACCTTGACGCCGTCGTCGTACGCGAAGGTCTCGCCGAAGGGCAGCGCGGTGTCCAGGCCGGGGACCTGGGACGGAGAAGGGGACGCCGACGGCCAGGCGTCGTCCTCGGGGTAGAGCTCGTCCAGCTCGCGCTGCTGGCGGTCGACGCTCCGCTCGATCCGGTCGGCCGCCTCCTCCATGACGTACGCGGTGAGGAAGAACCCGCCGACGGACGCGCCGAGGCCGAGGACGCCCAGCACGGTGCCGACGAGGGACATCGTCTTGCGCGGGGCGCCGTTGGAGGCGCGGACGAGAGCGGCGATGCCGAGGCCCAGGCCGGTGACGGCGAGGAGGCCGCCGACCCAGAAGAACAGCGGGAGGAGTCCGAGCAGGACACCGGCGATGCCGAGGATCAGGGAGGCGACGGCCATGCCGTTGGCCGTCGGCGTGCCCTGGGGGTAGCCGGCGTAGCCGGGACCCTCGCCGTACCCGTAGCCCGGGCCGGGCTGCGCCCAGGGGTTGCCGCCGCCGGGACTCAGCCCGTCCAGCCACATCGGGTTGTACGAGCCCTCGACCACCGACCAGCCGCACAGCCCGTACGAGGCGCCCAGCAGCCCCGCCGCCCACCAC
>NZ_JBEOXU010000135.1:0-16798 GCF_040296725.1 Streptomyces sp. NPDC002044 | reverse complement strand
GTCCAGAAGTCCCACTGCATGTCGTGGTCGCGCAGCCCGTTGTCCAGGCGCCGCTTCTGCGCCCGCACCGCCTCAGGCGCCGAGGACGTCCGGCAGCGCCGCGAGCAACGCGTCGACCTGGGCCCCGGGGACGGTCAGTGCCGGGGCGAGCCGTACGGTCGCGGGTCCGGCCGCGTTGACGAGGAAGCCCGCGTCCTGGGCGGCCCGCTGTACGCGCGCCGCGACCGGTTCGGTCAGGGCGATGCCCAGCAGCAGCCCCGCACCCCGCACCTCGGCCACCCGGGGATGACCGAGCGCCCGGATGCCGCGGCGGAGCCGCTCGCCCTGCCGGGTGACGTGCGCGAGCAGGTCCTGCGCCCCGATGGTCTCCAGGACCGCCAGCGCGGCCGCGCAGGCCACCGGGTTGCCGCCGAAGGTCGAACCGTGCTGCCCCGGCGTCAGCAGGCCGGCGGCCGCCCCGAAGGCGATCGTCGCGCCGATCGGCATGCCGCCGCCCAGCCCCTTGGCCAGGACCATGACGTCGGGGTCGACGCCGTCGGCCGCCTGGTGGGCGAACCAGTGCCCGGTCCGGCCGATCCCGGTCTGCACCTCGTCCAGCACCAGCAGCGTCCCGGTGGCGCGGGTGATCTCACGGGCCGCCCGCAGGTATCCGGCGGGCGGCACGATCACGCCGGCCTCGCCCTGGACCGGCTCGACGAACACGGCCGCCGTGTCCCGCGTGACCGCGGCCCGCAGGGCGTCCGTGTCGCCGTACGGTACGTGCGACACCTCGCCCGGCAGCGGCAGGAACGGCTCGCGCTTCGCGGGCTGGCCGGTGAGCGCGAGCGCGCCCATCGTGCGCCCGTGGAAACCGCCCTCGGCGGCGACCACCGCGGTCCGCCCCGTCCGCCGGGCGATCTTGAAGGCGGCTTCGACCGCCTCCGCACCGGAGTTGGAGAAGAACACCCGGCCGGGCCTGCCCGCCAGTCCCAGCAGCCGCTCCGCGAGCGCGACCGGCGGCTCGGCGACGTAGAGGTTGGAGACGTGGCCCAGCCGCGCCGCCTGCGCGGCGACCGCCGCCACCACGGCGGGGTGGGCGTGGCCGAGGGAGTTCACCGCGATCCCGGCGGTGAAGTCGGCGTACGCCCGGCCCGCCTCGTCCCACACGGTGCTCCCCTCCCCGCGGACCAGGGCCAGCGGAGGGGTCCCGTAGGTGTCCATCATCACCGCCCGCCAGCGGTCCGCCAGCACCCCGCGGTCCGCTTCCGCGGCGGGCCGGCCGATCACGTCGTCGCCGAGGGTCATGCCGTTCCCTCCTCCGGGTCCGGGACCACGGTGGTCCCGGGAACCTCGCCGGAGAGGACCCCGCGCAGCACGGAGTGCGGCACCCGGCCGTCCAGGACGTGCGCGGTGCGCACGCCCGCCCGGACGGCCCGCAGGCAGCCCTCCATCTTGGGGAGCATGCCGCTCGCCAGTTCCGGCAGCAGCTTCTCGACCTCTTCGGCCGTCATCCGCCCGATCACCTCGGTGCTGTGCGGCCAGTCCGCGTACAGCCCCTCGACATCGGTGAGCATCACCAGCTTCTCCGCGTCGAGGGCGACCGCCAGGGCCGACGCGGCGAGGTCGGCGTTGATGTTGTAGACCTGTCCGTCCGCCCCGCGCGCCACGGGGGAGACGACCGGGATGCGCCCCTGTTCCAGGAGGGCCCGCAGGGTGTCCGCGTTCACGTCGACGATGTCGCCGACCAGCCCGATGTCCACGGGCTCGCCGTCCACCCACGCCGTCCGCCGGACGGCGGTCAGGGTGTGCGCGTCCTCGCCCGACATGCCCACCGCGTACGGCCCGTGCGCGTTGACCAGGCCCACCAGCTCCCGCTGGACACGGCCGGTGAGGACCATCCGGACCACGTCCATCACCTCCGGGGTCGTCACCCGCAGGCCCGCCTCGAAGCGGACCTCCAGGCCGAGCCGGCCGAGCAGGGCGCTGATCTGCGGACCGCCGCCGTGCACGACGACCGGGAGCAGACCCGCGCGCCGCAGGTCCACGACATCCTGGGCGAAGGTCCGTTTGAGGTCCTCGTCCACCATCGCGTTGCCGCCGAACTTGATCACGACGATCCGGCCCCGGAGGTGCTCCGCCCGCAGCCGTTCCCGCAGCCGCTCCTGCGGGGGCGGTTCCAGGACGGCCGTGGTCGCGGGCGCGTGCGGTGCGGCGAGCGGTTCCTCCCGCGTGTCCGTACCGCTCATGAGCTGTACGCGCTGTTCTCGTGGACGTACTCGGCGGTGAGGTCGTTGGTCCAGACCGTGGCGGACGCGTCACCGGCGCGCAGATCGATCGTGATGACGATCTCGCGCGCCGACATGTCCACCGTGTCGCGGGCTTCGCCGGCCGCGCCGTCCCGGCACACCCAGACGCCGTTGACCGCCACGTCCAGCAGGTCCGGATCGAACGCGGCCGCTGTCGTGCCGATCGCCGACAGCACCCGGCCCCAGTTGGCGTCCTCGCCGTGCAGGGCGCACTTGAGCAGATTGTTCCGCGCCACGGACCGGGCCACCTCCACGGCATCCTCCTCCGAGGCCGCGCCGACGACCGCCACCTCGATCTCCTTCGACGCGCCCTCCGCGTCCGCGACCAACTGCCGTGCCAGGTCCTGGCACACGGCGCGCACGGCCTCGGTGAATGCGCCGTGGTCCGGCGTCACCCCGGAAGCGCCCGAGGCGAGCAGCAGGACGGTGTCGTTGGTGGACATGCAGCCGTCCGAGTCCACCCGGTCGAACGTGGTGCGGACCGCGTCCCGCAGGGCCGGGCCGAGGGCGTCCGCGGTGACGTCGGCGTCCGTGGTCAGGACCACGAGCATGGTGGCGAGCCCGGGCGCGAGCATGCCGGCCCCCTTGGCCATCCCGCCCACCGTCCAGCCGGGACCGCGGACCACCGCGGTCTTGTGCACGGAGTCCGTCGTCTTGATGGCGACGGCCGCGTCCTCGCCCCCCTCGGGGGTCAGTGCCGCGGCGGCGGTGGCGATGCCCGCCGTGATCCGGTCCATCGGCAGCGGTACGCCGATGAGCCCGGTGGAGCACACCGCTATCGCGTCCGGGTCCGCGCCCACCGCGCGGGCCGTGTGCTCGGCCATGGCGCGGGTGTCCTCGGCGCCCGAGGGCCCGGTGCAGGCGTTGGCCCCGCCGGAGTTGAGGACGACGGCGGACACCCGGCCGTCCGCGAGCACCTGCCGCGACCAGCGGACGGGCGCGGCCTGGACCCGGTTGGAGGTGAACACGCCGGCGGCCGCGCGGGACGGGCCGCGGTTCACCACCAGGGCCAGGTCGGGGGCACCGGACTGTTTGATCCCGGCGGCCACACCGCTCGCGAGGAATCCCTGTGCGGCGGTCACGGTCACGGAGCCACTCCATTCGTGGGCAGGCCCAGCCACTCCGGCAGGCCCAGGGCGACGTTCATGCTCTGCACCGCGCCGCCGGCGGTGCCCTTCGTCAGGTTGTCGATCGCGCTGACCGCGATCAGGCGGCCGGCGTACTCGTCCACCGCCACCTGCACCCGCACGCTGTTGGACCCCACCACGTCGGCGGTCCGCGGCCACTGCCCGGCCGGCAGCAGCCGGACGAACGGTTCGCCGGCGTACGCGTCCTCGTACGCGGCCCGCACCTCGAGCGGTCCGGCGGCGGCGCCCTCGCGCAGGGGCGCCGAGCAGGTGGCGAGGATGCCGCGGGGCATCGGAGCGAGGGTGGGGGTGAACGACACGGTCACGTGCTCGCCCGCCACCCGGGACAGGTTCTGGGTCAGCTCCGGCGTGTGCCGGTGGCCGCCGCCGACTCCGTACGGGCTCATCGAGCCCATCACCTCGGAGCCGAGCAACCGGGCCCCGGCCGCGCGGCCCGCGCCGGAGGTCCCGCTCGCCGCGACGACCACCGCCTCCGGTCCCACCAGGCCCGCGGCGAAGGCCGGGTACAGCGCCAGGGTCACCGCGGTCGGGTAGCAGCCGGGAACGGCGATCCGGGTCGATCCCTTCAGCTCGGCCCGGGCGCCGGGGAGTTCGGGGAGCCCGTACGGCCAGGTGCCCGCGTGGTCCGAGCCGTAGAACCGCCGCCACTGCGCGGGGTCGTGCAGCCGGAAGTCCGCGCCGCAGTCCACGATCAGGGTCGCGGGATCCAGCCGCGCGGCCAGCGCGGCCGACTGGCCGTGCGGCAGCGCCAGGAACACCACGTCGTGCCCGCGGAGCGACTCGGCCGAGGTCTCCACCAGCACCCGGTCCGCGAGCGCGGCCAGGTGCGGTTGCACCTCCCCGAGCGGGCGGCCCGCACTGCTGTGCGCGGCCAGCGCGCCGATCTCCACGCCGGGGTGCGCGGAGAGGAGACGCAGGATCTCCCCTCCGGCGTACCCGCTGGCTCCGGCCACCGCGACCCGTACCGTCATGCTTCTGGTCCCTCTTCGCGCTCGCTCGATGCCGGGCCCTCGCCCGGGCGGAATCCTGATGGGGCGTCATCCGTGGAACCCCGGGCCGGACGGGCCCTCGCCCGGCCGGTTCGGGGGCATACCGACGGCGGTCGGGCACGGCGACACCCCTTCAGCCGCATGTTGCTTAGGTCAGGCTAACCTAAGTCAGGGGGTGCGATGAAGGGGTGTCGGCGCCTACCGGGACGATTCGGGCCTCGTCGGGCTTCGTCGGGCCTCGTCGGGCCTCGTCGGGCTTAGTCGGGCCTCGTCGGGCCTCGTCGGGCGAAGGAGGTGCCCCGGGACCCTCCCGTCGGCCGCGCGGATCGCGCCCCGGCCGCCCGGGCCGGGTCAGCCCGCCGGGACCGTCCACTTCTGCCGGTCGGCCCCGGTGCAGGTCCACAGCTGCAGCCGCGTCCCGTTGGCGGAGTTGCCGCCGGTGACGTCGAGGCACTTGTTCGCCTGCGGGTTGACGATGTCCCGGGCCCCGGAGACCGCCCAGCGCTGGGCGCCGGTCCCGTTGCAGTCGTACAGCTGGAGGGGGGTGCCGTCGGCGGTGCCGCCGCTCGCGACGTCGAGGCACTTGCCGAGGGCCCGTACGGTTCCGTCGGAGCCGAGGGTCCAGCGCTGGGCGCCCGTGCCGTTGCAGTCGTAGAGCTGTACCGGGGTGCCGTTGGCCGGGTTCGCCGCGGCCACGTCGACGCACTTGCCGGCGAGCCCGCTGATCTGGCCGGTCCGGCCGCCGGGGCCGCCGTCGTACGAGGTGACGCGGACGTGGTCGACCACCAGGTGCTGGGGGAAGGCCGTGCTCCCGTCGGGGTCGCCCGGCCAGTAGCCGCCGACCGCGAGGTTGAGGATCAGGAAGAACGGCTTGTTGAAGGCCCAGGCGCGCCCGCCCAGGTCGGCGGGGGTGCGCCGTTGGTAGACGACACCGTCGACGGACCAGGTGACGGAGTCGGGCGCCCAGTCGACGGCGAAGGTGTGGAAGGCGTCGGCGAACGCCTGCCCGCCGGGGAGGGAGTACGCCGCCCCGATCCCGCCGGCGCCGGAGTAGCCGGGCCCGTGGAGGGTGCCGTGCACGGTCGACGGTTCGAAGCCGACGTTCTCCATCACGTCGATCTCGCCGGAGTTCGGCCAGCCGACCTGGCCGATGTCGTTGCCGAGCATCCAGAAGGCGGGCCACATGCCCTGGCCCCGCGGCACCTTGAGCCTCGCCTCGACGCGTCCGTACGTCTGGGTGAAGCGGCCCGCCGTGTTCAGCCGGGCCGAGGTGTACTCGCAACGGCCGTACCAGCAGCTGTAGTCGGACGGGTTCTCGCGGCGTGCGGTGATGACCAGGTGGCCCTGCCCGTCGAGGGCCGCGTTGCGGTTGCCCGCCGTGTAGTACTGCCGCTCGTGGTTGTTGACGTTGTCGCCGGTCTCGACCTGCCATCGGCCGGGGTCGGCGGCAGCTCCGGCCGGTCCGTCGAAGTCCTCGGAGAAGGTCACGGCCGCGGGGGCCGCGGCGGCGGCGGCCGCCGCCGGTGCGGGGGCGGGGTCGGCGGCGCCGGTGGCGGGGGCGGCCAGGCCGCCCCAGCAGGTGAGGGCGAGCGCGCACAAGAGCGCGCGCCGGTGCCAGGTGGGGTGCACGGTCATCACATCGCTTCGGGGGTGGGGGATGTGCGGAGCGGTGCCGTGGGGCCTAAAAGCCATGCCCATGACAAGCAGTGGCCAGGGGGTGAACGCGGAAGCGGGCCGTCCGGGCCCCTTTGTTCACTACTTGATTCAAGGCGCGCGGTACGTCCGCGTCAAGACTCCCGCACGGTCCGTCCGTCCGGGGCGCGGAGCATTGGAGTGGCCCGCTCCGGCGCGCAGGGCGTGGCTCCGGCCCGGCCCCCGGCGGCTGCCTAGGGTCGGCGGGACCAGGCCGGCACCGCATACGGCCGACCGCTCCGGAACAGTGGGTGCAATCGTGGAACGCAACACGGCCGAGCCGCACGCACACGGGCCCCGGACCTCCGCGGGGCGGACTCCCGCCGGGCGGACCCCCGACGGCCGGACCCGGCCGCGGCTGACCCGGCGCCTCGCCGCCCTCGCCGGACTGCTGCTCCTGTGCGCGCTGCCCGCGCGTCCGGTGGGCGCCGCCGGGCTGGACGGCGTACGGTCGCCCGTCAACCCGCCGCTGTACGTCTCCGACTACGGCAACAACCGCGTCGTCACCCTGCCCGCCGACGGCGCCGGCCAGACCACCGTCCCCCTGGACGGCCTGGTGCGCCCGACGGGCCTGGCCTGGGACCGTACGGGCCGCCTCTACGTCGCCGACACCGGCAACAACCGGGTGGTGCGTTCGTCCCCGGACGGGAGCGGGCAGTCCACCGTTCCCACCGAGGGACTCTCGCGCCCCCTGGGCCTCGCCGTCGACGGCGAGGGCGACCTGTACGTCGCCGACAGCTTCAACGACCGGGTCGTGAAGGTCCCCGCCGACGGGGGCGGCCAGAGCACCGTTCCCACCACGGGGCTGCTGCACCCCTGGGGCCTGGCCCTGGAACCCGACGGGGACCTGTACGTCTCCGACTTCGTCAACGACCGGGTCGTGAAGGTCCCCGCCGACGGGAGCGGCCAGAGCACCGTCCCCACCACCGGCCTCTCCCAGCCCACGGGCCTGGCGCTGAGCACGAACGGAGACCTCTACGTCTCCGACAGCGGCAACAACCGGGTGGTCAGGATCGCCGCCGCCACCGGCGCCCAGACGACCGTTCCCACCACCGGCCTGAACAGCCCGCTCGGCCTCGCCCTCGACGGCCGGGGCATGCTCTACGTCGCCGATGCCTTCAACAACCGCGTCATCCGCGTCCGGCCTTCCGACGGCGCCCAGACGACCCTGGACTCCACCGGCCTCAACACCCCCACCGGCCTCGCCTTCCCGCCGCGCCGCGCCCGCCCGGCGGAGCCGGGCCCGCAGGCCGGGCCGGCACGGTAGGGGAGGGGGAGCGCCGGGAGAGACGGGCCCCCGCACACAGCTGTCGAACGGCCCGGACGGTGGATGTCCGGGCCGTTCGCCGTGCGCGCGCTCCGCACGCCCCTCATGCACGCGTCGGCGAGACGCGCCGGGAGCGGAAGGCCGCCCGGGCGGTCGCTGCGGTGGGCCGGACACGCGTCAGGGGTTCGCCCGTGAACGGGTGAACCCCTGTACGTGTGACGCCCGCGCGGGGCGCGGTGTCAGGCGTGGCTGCGACGGCCGCCGGCGACGACGCGGTAGATGACCAGCAGGATGACCGAGCCGATGATGGCGGCGATCCAGGTGGAGAGGTCGAAGAAGCCGTCGATGGAGTCGACGCCGAATATGACCTTGCCGAGCCATCCGCCGAGCAGACCGCCGGCGATACCGATGAGCATGGTGATGATGATGCCGCCCGGGTCCTTGCCCGGCATCAGCGCCTTCGCGATGAAGCCGGCAAGCAGACCGATGAGGATCCAAGCGATGATGCCCACGATGTGTCTCCTACCTCGTCGTATAAAGCTTGTGTCAGAACACCGTCTGTTCGGGCTGAGCGCTTTCAAACCCGCCGTCTTCATCGGACCGCGCCGGATGTGGCGATCGGCGGCGCGACCCGGGGCGGACGGCGGGCGGCGGAGCGCGCGCACGGTACAGGCAGGGCGCCCCGGGCCGGGTCTCCGGGGCCGCCTTTAGCCGATGTTGCGCAACCGGCTCCACCCCGCAGCCGGCCGCACTAGGGTCCACATCTCGCCATGAGTTCCAGCTCTGCCCGAGTCCGTCCCGTCACTCCAGAGGAGCCGTACCGTCCGGCTCTTGCCGTGCGCGACCGTCCCCGGGCGGCGGTGCCACCGCCGGCGACCGCCCCCGGAGACTGCCTCTTCATGCACACTGGACCGCCGCCCGCCAGGACGCCGCACAAGGCCCTGGCGCTGGCCGCCACCCTCTTCGCCCTGTTCGCCCTCCTCCTCGGCGGGGCGGGGCCGGCCTTCGCACACACCGGCCTCAGCGGCTCCGATCCCGCGGACGGCGCCGTCCTCCCGACGGCTCCGCGGCACGTCACGCTCACCTTCACCGAGTCGGTCGGTTTCTCCGAGGACTCCCTGCGCGTGCTGTCGCCGGACAACGAGCGCGTGAACCCGCGCCAGGCCCACCGCGCGGACGGCCAGGAGAACACCGCGCGGGTGGAGCTGTCCGGCGCGCTGTCCCAGGGCACGTACACCGTGGCCTGGCGGGTCGTCTCCGCCGACGGCCACCCGATCTCCGGCGCGTTCGTCTTCTCCATCGGCCGGCCGTCGCAGACCACCGCCGTGGTGGCCACCGGATCACCGGACGACACCGCGGCCAGCCGCGCCTACGGCTTCTTCCGCCACGTCGCCTACAGCGGCCTCGCCCTCCTCGTCGGAGCCGCCGCGTTCGTCCTGGTGTGCTGGCCCGGCGCGGCCGCGGCCCGCCCGGTGCGCCGACTGCTGGTCACGGGGTGGGCGATGCTCGTGGCGTCCACCGCGGCCCTGTTGCTGCTGCGCGGGCCGTACGAGACGGCGGGCCCGATCACGTCGGCCTTCGACCTGTCCGGCCTGGGCCGCACCGTCACCGGGAGACCCGGGATCGCGCTCCTCGCGCGGCTCGTCCTCCTCGCGGCCGCCGCCGTGTGGCTGCGGAGCCCGGCCCTGCGGCCCGACCCCCCGGACGAGGGAGCACGGCCGCGGGACCCCGGTGCCCGGGTCGGCCGGGCCGGAGCGCTGCTCGCCCTGGGCCTGGCGTTCACCTGGGCCGCCGCCGAACACGCCTCCGCCGGGATCCAGGTGCCGCTGGCCGTTCCCGTGGCCGTGCTGCACCTGCTGGCCATGGGGGTCTGGCTGGGCGGCCTGATCACCCTCGTGCTCCTGCTGCGGCACCGGGGACCCGGCAGCCGCGACGTCCCTGCGTCCGCGATCGGCCGCTTCTCGACCCTGGCCTTCGCCGCTGTCGCCGTCCTCGTCGCCACCGGGGTGTACCAGTCCTGGCGTCAGGTCGGTTCCTGGGAGGCGCTGTCCGGCACGTCGTACGGCAGGATCCTCATCGTCAAGATCGTCGCCGTGCTCCTCGTCCTGTGCGCGGCGTCCTTCGCCCGCCGGTGGACCGCCCGCCTCGCTCCCGGGGAACCGCCTGCCGCGGAGCGGCGGGCGGTGCCCGAACGCGAGCTGGTGAGGACCGCGCGGACGGTCGGCGGGCCGGCCTCCCCGGAGCCGGCCGGCCCTGGGGGAAGCACCGGCGCGTCCGCCGGCGGGGAGCCGGGCGACGGGACCGGGAGGCCGCCCGCCCCGGAGACCGAGCGGTACCGGCGCGGCCTGCGCCGTACGGTGACCGCCGAAGCCGTCCTGGGGGTGGTGGTCCTGGCGATCACCACCCTGCTCACCGGTACCCAGCCCAGCCGCGCCGCCGGCGGGACGGCCGCGGCCGCCACCGCGCAGGAGCCGCAGGCGAAGGTGGTCACGGTCCCGTTCGACATGGGGACGGCCGGCCGGAGCGGCA
The DNA here is from genome assembly GCF_040296725.1 of Streptomyces sp. NPDC002044. Lineage (NCBI taxonomy): Bacteria > Bacillati > Actinomycetota > Actinomycetes > Kitasatosporales > Streptomycetaceae > Streptomyces > Streptomyces sp. NPDC002044. Next base: position 6,888 of record NZ_JBEOXU010000135.1, on the reverse strand, counting down.
CGGCGCAGATCACACTGGCGCCGGGACGCGTCGGCGAGAACACGGTGGAGGTCGTGGTGTTCAGCGCGGACGGGGGACTGGCCACCGTCCCCGAACTCCGCCTCACCCTCACGCAGGAGGACCAGGGGATCGGCCCGCTCGATGCCCGGCTCAAGAACCAGAAGGGGTACTGGGCCGCCTATGACCTGCGGCTGCCCATGCCCGGCGAGTGGACTCTGAACCTCACGGTGCGCACCACCGACATCGACCAGGTCACCGTGCGCGAGAGGGTCCGCATCGCACCCTCGCCACGGTGACGGTGACGGTGACGGTGACGGTGTTGGCGTCGGCGTAGGCGTTCGTGGCGGGGCACGGCCTCGCGGCCGTGGCCGGCGCCCGGGCGGTCCACGTCGGCGCCGGCCACCGCCGCTCCGGTCAGGTCCGGCCGCGGCCGCGCCGCAGCCACCAGAACGCGCCGCCGGCGGCGAGCAGTACGACGGCCGCGACGCCGCCGACGACGAAGCCGGTACCGCTGCCCGCGTCCTCCTCGCCCGAGGCCCGCGCCCCTGACGCGGCGGAGGGAGCAGCCGCGGAAGGCTGGGCGGGCGGGGCGGGCTGGACGGGCGGGGCGGCGCTCGGGGTCGGCGAGGGCGACGGGCTCGGGGCCACCGGCTTGGCCCCGGGGGCCGCTGCCCGCAGTGCGAGTACGGGGGCCGGGTTGTCGACCTTCTCGCCGCCGGTGGGCACCTCGATCCAGCGGGAGACCTTCCCGTCGCCGTAGGTCTCCAGGGTCTTGAACGCCAGGGACTTCTCGTCGGGCAGCTGGCGCACCGTGATGCTGTACTCGGCGTCCGTGCCGGTGGCCAGGGCCGCACCGCCGATGGCGTACCCGTCGGGGGTGACCGTCAGCTTCCACTCCGCGGGCGCGTCCTTCAGCGTCACCGCGTCCGGGGCGATGCCCCGGGGCAGGACGACCCGCAGCTCCGCGATGCCCGCCGTGTCCGATTCCGCCTCGGAGGTGAAGGTCAGGGTGACGTTCTCGGCGAGCGCGCGCGGGTCGGACGCGGTCACCCCGGCGTGCGCGGCGGCGGGTCCGGCGGCGGCGCCCAGGGCCACCAGGGCGCCGGCGGCGCCGAGGCCCAGCCTGCGCAGGTGCAGGCGGCGGTCTGATGTGGATCTGTTCACGATGGAGGAACCCTCTCGGTGCGCGGGGCGGGCTTCGCCGCGTAGGTGCACGGCCCGCCGGGATCAGGGGAACGTCTCCCGCACACCGGACAGGAGGCCCCCGGCGGACCACCGCGTGACAGAGCATCGTGGTCACCGTCGGCCGCAGGGCGAGGCCGTCGAGAGGTACGGACGCGGTCCGCGGCCGGGGCCGGACGCGGAGCCGGCAGCGGGCACCGAGAGCCGCGGCCGCGGCCGCGATCTTCGTCCGGGCCCAGCGGCCCACCGTCTCCGGCAGTCGGCTGAGCACCTGGTCCGCGCGGTACACGAGCAGGGCCATCACGCACGCCGCCACACCATGGGCGGCCGTCATCGTCCACGAGCCGTGGTGCGTCGCGTGCACGATCCGCGGCACCCCGTCGTGCCCCTCGGGGTGTCCGTACCGTACGGGGTGCCGGACGGACGCGGCCTGGTGCACGAGGAGTTGGGCGGCGCCGGTGGCCACGAGCACCTGCCACCGGCAACGGGAGGACCGGGCGGCCGCGGGCCACGCGACGGCGAGGACGCCCGCCGCCCCGGACGCCGTTCCGAGGGCCGCGGCCCCGAACGCGGCCCCGGACGCAGCCCCGGACGCGGCCCCCGGCCAGGACACCGCGCCCTCCGCGGCCACTTGATGGCCGACGACGGCCAGTACCGCGCTGAGCAGGGTGAGAACGGCAGCCCGCGGCCACCGTCCGCTCCGCCGCGCGGGCCGCGGACACGAGGGGGTTCCCGCAGGGGCTCCGGCCATGTCGGGGCCATCATTCACCGCCTCCAGGCACCGACAGGGCCCAACTGTCCATTGCGGAGCAATTTTCCCGTCACCGTCACCGTCACCGCCACCGCCACGGCGTGCGCGTTCCGGCGCCGAAATGCGGTGGTCGGCCCGCTCGGTGGAGCCGTAGCATCCGCCCGTGAACGATGACGAGTCGAACGAGGTGGCCGTGACGGACCGGGTGCCGTGCTGGCGGGGGAGGGGCATCGTCCTGGCACCGCTCGACGCCGACGACGCCGAGCTGATGCACACCTGGCGGTCCGATCCGGTGGCCGCCCACGAGATCGGCTTCTGGCCGCGGTCCCTCTCCTCCCTCCGCGAGCGCATGGAGCGGGACAGGGACGACCACGAGCGGGACGACTTCACGGTGCTGCTCCCGGACGGCACCCCCATCGGCCACATCGCCCTGGTCGACCAGGACATGGTCGACGGCACGGCGTCGGTCCACCTGATGATGGACCCGCGGTACCGGGGGCGGAGCCACGGGACCGACGCCCTGGACGCGCTGGCGGACCTCGCCTTCGGCGAGCTGCCCATGCAGCGCGTCGAGGCGATCACGCATACCGGCAACACGGCGGCGCTGACCGTCCTGGCCAAGGCGGGATTCGTTCACGAGGGAGTGCGCCGCTCGGCCTGCCTGCACCGCGGACGCCGGCTGGACGTCGCCGTGCTGTCCCTGCTGCGCGCGGAGTGGGAGGCGCTGGACCGCCCGAGGTCGTGGGAGCTCTGACCGGGCCCGTCAGGGTTCCGCTCGCACCGGCGGGTCGGCGGTGCGGCGGGGTTCGGCGCGGATCCCCGCGACGACCACGGTGATCAGGCAGAACGCGATGACGGTCTCCGCCCAGAGGAACGCGAGGTAGTCGAGCAGACAGCCGATGGGCGGGCTGCCGGGGGCGGTGTTGCGGAAGGCCGCGAGGGCGAACAGCGTGGCGGCCATCCAGCCGAGGGCGGGCCAGGTGAGCCCCTTGCGGCGGGTGACGAGGAACCATCCGCCGATGAGGACGGACACGGCGAGCGCCCACATCGCCAGCATCATGAAGACCGCGAAGACGAGCACGCTGTTGGACCGGGTCAGCCCGATGTCGAGGACGGCGGTGCCGTCCGCCGCCGAGGCGTCCACGGCGGCGGAGAAAAGCACGTCGTTGTTGGAGAACAGGACGCGGACCGGCACCTTCTCCCCGCCGAGCACCGCCCCGAACTCGACGGCCGCCTCGTAGGCGTCGAACGGATAGTCGGTGATGGAGCCGCCCGTCATCGCGACCGGCACGTCCAGGGTGGAGATGCGCTGGTGGGCCTTGAACGTCAGGTCGGCCCGGGTGGCCGTCGAGGTCTGGAGGGTGAGCTCCTCGACGGGGGAGATCCCGCCGGCCTCGGCCAGCGTGCCGCGGGGCGTGACCTGGATGCGCAGGACCAGCTCCCGCCCGGCGGCGTCGACGCGCTGCACCGTCGCCTCGACGTCCACCCGGTCGGGATCGGACCGGCCCGCGGTGTACACCGTGTCCAGGGCCTGGCGCTCGCCGAACTGGAGCCAGGCCCCCGCGGCGACCGCCGCCACGATGGCCAGCAGGACCAGGCCCGGCAGCAGCGGGAGGCGACGCGCGGGGGAGGGACGTCGGGACTGGGACACGGTGTGCTCCGGTGGTGCGCGGGTGCGTGCGGTCGCGTGCGGCTGCCTGCGGTCAGGCGGCGGTCAGGCGGCGGGCTTGCCGGGCTGGTCGTGGGTGGCGCAGTGGATGCCGCCGCCGCCGGAGGCGATGGTGTCGATCCCCACGGGGACGACGTCCCGCTTGGGGAAGTGCTCCCGCAGGATGGAGCGGGCCTTGTCGTCGGCCTTGCGGTCGCCGAACTTCGGCATGAAGACCGCGTCGTTGGCGACGTAGAAGTTGGCGTAGGTGGACACGAAGTCGTCGCCCTCGCCGGTGATCCTGTTCAGGTCGGGCTGGGGGAGGTCGATGACCTCGAAACGCCGGCCGCGGGCGTCCGTCGCCTTGGTCAGGACGGACTTCGCCTGGTCGGCGGAGCGCGACCAGGAGTCCGGCGGGGTGCTGGGGTGGGCGCGGTCCAGCAGGATGACACCGGGTTCGGTGAAGCGCACGAGGCTGTCGACGTGGGCGTCGGTGATGTCCTCGCCCCGCACGCCGGCCAGCCAGATCACCTTCTCGACGCCGAGGGTCTGCTTGAGCTCCTTCTCGATCGTGTCCCGGCTCTTGCCGCGGTTGCGGTTGTCGTTGACGATCGAGCTCTCGGTGATCAGCAGGGTTCCCTCGCCGTCGGGCTCGAAGGAGCCGCCCTCGGCGACCAGAGGCGCCTGGACGCGGGGGATGCCGTACTTCTGGAGCACGGCGCGGCCGACCGCCCCGTCGTTCTTGTGCTCCTGCTTGTTGCCCCAGCCGTTGAAGTTGAAGTCGACGCCGAGGACCTTGCCGCCCTCCTCGACGAAGACGGGCACGGTGTCGCGCGCCCACATGTCGTCGACGGCCAGCGGGATGACCTCGACCTGGGAGCCGCAGGCCCGCTGCGCGGCGGCCACCTGGTCCGGGCGGGCCATCAGGACGACCGCCTCGTACTCTCCGACGGCCCGGGCGATGCGGGCGATGTCCTCGCGTACGTAGCGCAGGTCCTCCGCCCAGACCGAGGTCAGCGCGGGCCAGGCCATGAAGGTACGGGTGTGGCTCTCCCACTCGGCGCCCAGGCGGCGCTTGCCGGCCGCCGGTGCGGCGGGGGGCCCGGACGTGACGGCGGGCTCGGCGCCGTTGGCGGGGGCGCAGGCCGAGGCGCCTGCGATGGCGGCGCCGATTCCGGCGATGGTGCGCAGCAGGGTCCGTCGGGTGGGGGGCTGGAAGGACACGGGGGACTCCGATCGTGGGCTGGCGGAAGGGGTACTTCCGTCCAGGGCGGGCGCGGGAGTGTCACGCGGGCCGACAAAACGGGCCCTACGGACAAGAGTGCGCGCTCCGCTCCGCGAACGGCCGCTCGGCACGAACTGTGAGGCGGCCTCGTGTCGCCACTGTGACACTGACTGGATTTTCAGTCAATTCGCGGAACGGTCTCAGAGGCCCAGGCGGCCCACCTCCACCGCGATGGACTCGCGCAGCAGGCCCCGGGCGTGCTCCAGGGGGAGCAGGCCGCTCAGCCAGCGGACGCTGAGCCCCTCCAGCAGGGCGGTCAGCCGCTCCGCGGCGGCCGTGACGGCGCCGTCCGGAGCGGCCGGGCAGACCTCGGCCAGGTGGCCCGCGACCTCGGCCACCCAGGCCGCGCCCGCCGAGGCGAGTTCGTCCCGCAGCTCCGGGTCGAAGACCGAGTGGGCCCGCAGCTCCCCCCAGGCCGTACTGTTCTCGCGGACCTCGGGCAGGTCCTGGAACTCCAGCAGCAGCGTCCGCTCCAGCAGCCGCCGGGGATCCGACGGGCGGGGCGCTTCCCCGTCCCCGGTCCCGTCCCTCTCCCCGGTCCCGCCCCCGGTTCCGTGCCCGTCCTCGCCCGCCCCTGTGTAGCGGTCCGCCCGGTCGCCGATGAAGGCCAGGGCGTGGCGCAGGATGCCGGGCCGGTCCTTGAAGTGGTAGTAGACCAGGGCGGTGGACACGCCGGCCTCGGCCGCCAGATCCGCCACCCGCAGTCCCCGCACGCCCCGCCGTGCGATGACCCGTGCCGCGCCCGTGAGGATCGCCCGTCTGCGGTCGGTCACTGTGTGTTCCCTCCTCGGGGTCCTCCTGGTCGTGTGCGTCTCGCATTGTCACACATTGACTGAAACTTCAGTTAGCGGCACGATGCGCGCAGGTCATTGCCGCACCATCGAAAGAGCCACCGCATGCCCGAGCATCCCTCCGGCCCACAGCCCACACCGACGGCGCTGTCCGCCGACGACCCCTACGAGATCGGCGGCTACCGCCTGCACGCCCGTCTCGGCTCCGGCGGCATGGGGGTGGTCTACCTGGCGTACACGCCCGGAGGCCGCCCCATCGCGCTGAAGGCGGTTCGCGCGGAGTTCGCCGCGGACCCCGAGTTCCGCGAGCGGTTCGCCCAGGAGGTGGCGAGTGCCCGCCGGATCCACGGACTGTTCACGGCCCAGGTGGTCGACTCCGGGGCCGACGACCGCACCCCGTGGCTCGCCACGGCCTACGTACCCGGCCCCTCGCTGCACGAGGTGGTCCGGCGGCACGGACCGCTGCCGGCGCGCACGGTCCTGCTGCTCGTCGCGGGCATCGCCGAGGCGCTCCAGGGGATCCACCGGGCGGGCGTCGTCCACCGCGACCTCAAACCCGCCAACGTCCTCGTCGCGGGGGACGGCCCCCGGGTGATCGACTTCGGTATCGCGCGCGCGGCGGACGCCGCCGCCCTCACCGGCACGGGCCTGCGGATCGGCACCGCCGCCTTCATGGCGCCCGAGCAGGCGCTGGGCCACCAGGCGACGCCGGCCACCGACGTCTTCGCGCTCGGGGCGCTCGCCGCGTACGTGGCGAGCGGGGCCCCGCCCTTCGGTCCCGGGCCGGAGTCCAGCGCCCTGTACCGGGTGGTCCACGAGCGCCCCGACCTCAGCGGCGTACCCCGTGACCTGCACGATCTGATCGCCTGGTGTCTGGCCAAGCGCCCCGGGGACCGCCCCTCGACGGCCGCGCTGATCGAGGCCGTGCACGCGCACCCCGTGGTGGGCCCGAGGCCGGAGTTCACGGACGGCTGGCTGCCCCGCCCGGTCCGGGACGAGGTCGGGGGCCGGGGAAACGACGGGTGGGGGGACGCCGGATGGTCCGTCCCGGCGCACCTCCAGGCGACCAGGGCGGCGCCCGCGCACCCGGCCCCGGGCGGTGCCGGAACCGTCACCGGGGCGGGGCCTGGGGCGGTGCCGCGCGGGGGCGCAGCGTGCGCAGGGCGGTGTAGAAGAGCGGGACGGCGCACCAGGCGAAGCTGGGCGCGAGCAGGACGAGGACCACCCAGGT
>NZ_JBEOXU010000134.1:0-16816 GCF_040296725.1 Streptomyces sp. NPDC002044 | reverse complement strand
GTTCGCGAAGGCGGTGCGGTCGCCGAACCAGGCGAAGGGGAGGTGGAACCAGTCGCGCACGCCCCGCTCACGCAGCCATTCGCGCTGCATCCGCGGGCGTACGGCCCCGCCCGGGCCCTGGCCGTACGCCGGGGGTCAGCAGCCGAAGAGGCGCAGGACGCGGGCGGCGTGGGGCAGGTCCTCCGGTCCGGCGGCCGTGCCGGACAGCGGCATCAGGTGCCCGTTGACGCAGTCTCCGGGCACTTGGTGGTCGATCTCCCAGTCGCGGGCCCCGGCGGTCACGCCCGAGCTGGTGGCGTAGAGCGGGAGGCGGCACTCCTGGCACCAGTAGAAGGAGCGGGCGCTCACGCCGGCCCCCCGTACGGGGCGGTGGGGCGGGTGCGGGGCGGGGCGGACGTGGGGCGGGGCGGGCGGGTGGCCGCCCCGGTCGCCGGGTGACAGGGCCGGGCCGCAGAAAAGCGGAATCTCTTGTTCACATCGGCTGAAACGATCCGGCAGCGCCTCGCGTCACCCCGGAACCGCACGCCTCACCCCCGTCCGGCCGGAATCCGCCCGCCGCCCGGACACGGGCGCGTGGCGAACGGCGGCGTACGGGAGGGGAGCGGCGTCCGCGGCGCTCCTCGCGCGCGGGGCCCGGATCCGTCCGCGGCCCTTCACCCGGGTGTTCGAAGTGAGGTGGCAGGTGCGGTGGGCGGACGGTGTGAGCGGCGGGTGTGAGCCCGCTTCGCGGCCGCCCCTCCCCCGCCCCGGCGTGCTGGTGTGATGCGCAGTCGTGTCCGGGGCACCCCGCCGGCCGGCACGGCGGCGGTACGGGCCGTGGCCGTCGGCCGGGCGGCGGGCGGTTTTCCTCTCAGCGGATCGGAACGGGCGGATGCGGGGTGGGGGGTGAGGGTTCGCGCCGCACCGTGGCGTCCAACCTCCGTGTGCGGCGGCGGCTTTGGGGTGTGCCGCCGTCGTGTGTGGTGGCGGAGCGGCGGGCGGTGGCGCGTGTGTGTGTCCGCCGCGGGCGGGGTGCGCGGTGCGTGGGTGTGCGGTCGACGGGGCATAGTGGCTGGACGCGGAGGGTGTTCCGCGGTGCACCGTGTGCGCGATCCCGTGTCACGGGCAGGCGTGGTGCGTACCATCGCGTCACGCATCTCCCTCACGAAAGACGACGAGGAACACATGAGTTCAGCGACCAACGCCACGCGCGTCGAAGACGGATACGCGCAGCAGATCTCCGGGGACCTCGCGGCGAACCACGCGGCCCAGGAGCAGGCACGGACCGAACTGCTGCGGCTGCAGGAGGAGCTGGGGCAGCTGGAGGACAGCGAGAAGGTCCTCGTGAAGATGCAGAACGCGCTGGGCGTCTCGGCGAAGCCCGCGCCGGCGGCGAAGCGCGGGGCCAAGCGTGCCTCGGTGCCTTCCGCGCGCAGTGCCTCGCGAGGTGTGGGCAAGGCGGCGGAGTCCGGGAGCGGCGCGGCCGCGAAGCCCCCGCGGGCCCGCAAGGCCGTGGCCAAGGACGCGGTGAAGAAGGAGGCGGTGGGTCCGTCCTGGCTCGAGCTCGTCACGGCCGCCATCGCCGGGCAGTCCGAGCCCAAGTCGGTCGGTGAGGTGGCCGACGCCGTCGGCGCCGCGCACCCCGGGCGCAAGGTCCAGCCGACCATCATCCGCAACACCCTCGAGCAGGGTGTCGCCCGCGGTCTCCTGGAGCGTTCCAAGCAGGGCCGCTCGGTCTACTACACCCGTGTCGCCGCCGCCCCGGCGGACCCGGAGGGCGGCCTGTCCCCGGCGCAGCCCGCGTAGCCGGACCCCGGCAGCGCCGCTCCCGCGGCACCCGTCCGGGGCACCCGTCCGGGGTGGCCGGCGGCGTGCGGTAGGCCGAATGCCACGCTCCGGCTGGCACCGGAGCGCCGTGCGGGGCGAACATGTGGGTGCGGGACGAACCCGGCGCCGCGGCGCCTGCTCCCCCGCCCCAGACCAGGGCCCGGCCGGATACCCCCCCCATCCCGCCGGGCCCTGTCACGTGCCGCCGCACGGATTCCCGAACTGCCGCCGCCCGGCGGGCTCCACCCGGGTACGGCGGCGCGCCGGCGCATGGGCGGGCTCCTGAACCGGGCTCGCGGCCGGGGCCGTCCCTCCCGGCCCGGGAGGGGGCGCGGTCAGCCTTCGAGGGCCCGGTGGAGGCCGGGGCGGTCGGTGCCCAGTTTGGTGAAGACCGCGGACAGCAGCTCCGAGACGCTCTGGGCGTCGGTGTGCATCTCCTTGGCGATCGCCGTGTTGTCGAGGCCGAGGGCGGCGTGCCGGGCCGCCGCGTTCTCCGCGACCGTCAGGGTGTCCCGTTCGGAGGTGTACAGGCGGCGCGGGCGCAGTCCGGCGGAGGCGAGCTGGGCGCGGGCGCGGTCCGCGAGTGCGTCGGCGCCGCAGGCGGAGGCGGTCTCCATGCCGCGGTAGAGCTGCTGGGCGGCCTGGTGCGGGTCGCCCATGGTGTGCAGGGCGATGCCGTGGTCGATGAGTGCGTGGGCGAGTTCGCAGGCGGCCGGGGACTGTTCGAGGTGTTCCACCGCTTCCTGGAGCAGGACGGCCGACCGGGCGGGGTCGGTGGCGGTGGCCGCGACGCGCAGGGCGTGCCCGATGATGCTGGGCGCGCCGAACGCGCGGGCGCGGGCGACGGCCTCGGTGGCCGTGGCGCGTGCCTGGGCGGGGTCGTGGGTCACCTGGGCGAGGGCCAGGTCGAGTTGCCACGGGCTCCAGGAGGGGTTGCGGGTGCCGCGGAGGTCCAGGCGCCTGCCGACGGTGGTGAGGTGCTGTTCCGCTTCTTCGATGCGGCCCTGGGCCAGGAGGAGTTTGCCCCACACGGCCTGGGGGTCGGGGTAGACGACGGCCTGGGGGAAGCCGTCGGCGAGTTTGTAGGTGTGGGCGACCTTCTTGGCCTCGGTGACGTTGCCGCGGGCGAGGAGCGTCTCGATGAGGGTGCCGATCGCGTACCACTGGGCGGGGATGTCCTGTCCGATGCGGTCGGCGATCTGCAGGCCGTTGCGGACGAAGTCCTCGGCTTCGGCGAGGCGTCCGCGGCGGTAGCGGACGTAGCCGAGGAGGGTGTAGACGAACGAGAGGTGTGCGCCGCGCCAGCCCTTGGACTCGAAGTCGACGACGGCGCTGTTGAAGAGTTCCTCGGCGCGGCCCGGCTGGTCGCAGTACATGAGGGTGAGGGCGACGACGGCGGGCACTTCGAAGCCGAAGTCCTGGTCGGTCCAGCTCATGCCGCCGTCCAGTGCCTGCTGCGCGTACTCCAGGGCGGTGACCGCGGATTCGCCGCGCAGGGCGGCGTCCCAGGCCCGCAGGCCCAGGATGTGCCGCTCGGCGAGGCCGCGGCCGGTGATCCGTTTGGCGAACTGGGCGAGGAGGCGGGAGCGGGCGGGTGAGTTCTCCTCGTCGACGCGGACCGAGTTCCACTTGAACTGCTCGGCCTGCATGCGCAGCCGGGTGCGGGAGCTGGTGGCGCGCCGGGCCTCCTCGGCGAGGAGGGCGGCGGCTTTCGCCAGCTGGCCGGTGTGGCCGAGGGCCTGGGCGAGCCGGTAGGTGATCGCCTCGCGCAGGCTCTGCTCGGTCTTGGGCTCCTCCAGCGCCGTCCTGAGCTGGTTGATGGTGGTGTGGGGGTCGTGCAGGAGGTTGGCGGAGCCGAGTTCGAAGAGCACCTCGGCCCGGTCGTCGATCCCGGGCGGTTCGCGCAGGGCGCGGGCCAGGTAGCGGCGGGCGGCGTCGGGGGCTCCCGCGGAGAAGCTGTCGCGGGCGGCCTGGCGCAGTTGCTGGACCACCCAGGGGTCGCCTTCGGGGTGCATCTCCAGGAGGTGGCGGGCGGCCGCGGCGGCGCCGTGCCCGTCGTCGACCAGGGCCTGGGCGGCCATGCCGTGCATGGCGACGCGGACGCCGGGCGGGATGGACCGGTAGACGGCGGTGGCGATGAGGGGGTGGAAGAAGTCGACGACTTCCTTGCGGCGCAGTCCGGTGAGGACGGTCAGGACGCGGGCGGTGCGGAGCTGGTCGATGGCCTGGGCGGCCTGGGCCTCGCCGAGGGCGGCGACGCTCCCGACGATGCCGGTCGGGACGGCGGTGCCCAGGACCGCGGCGGCCCAGGCGAGGCGGACGGTGGAGGGTCCGAGCTGCTCGATGCGGTCGATGAGTCCGCTGCCCTTGACGGCGGAGGCCAGGTCGCGGAGCTGGGGGATGTTGTCCTGGTGGGGCGTGAGTCCGCGGTCGCGGCCCTTCATGGCGAGCTCGACGACCTCGAAGGGGTTTCCGCCGGTGATGGCCCAGCATTCGCGGCAGAACATGTCGTCGGCGTTTTCGCCGAGGGTGTCGCGGACGATGCGTGCCACCGCGCCCGTGGTGAGGGAGGCGAGTTCGTGGGGGCGGGTGCCCTGGCGTCCCATGAGGGAGCGCAGGGAGGCGGCGTCGGCGGGGATCTCGTCGGGGCGGCAGGCCACCACGATGAGCATGGCGAGTTCTTCGGCGCGGGCGGCGAAGGCGGTGAGCCAGGCCAGGGATTCGGCGTCCGCCCAGTGGGCGTCGTCGAGGACCATGACGACGGGTGCGCTGCGGACGGTTAAATGTGTGACGACCCAGTCCAGGCCGTCGCGTACGCCTTGCGGGTCGGGTGCGGTGGGGCCTTTGGGGGCGGCGGTCAGGCCCAGTGCCGGGGCGACGATGCTGTGCCAGGTGCCGAGGACGTCGCGGCGTGCGTCCTCGCTCATGGCGGCGAAGGTCGGCTGGATGAGCTGGCGCATGACGTGGAAGGGGACCTGGCGCTCCTGTTCGCCGCCGCGGGCGAACAGGACGGTGCAGCCGCGGTCGGCGGCGTGCCGTCGGGCTTCGCCGAGCAGGGTGGTCTTGCCGATGCCGGGGGATCCCGCGAAGGTCAGTACTCCCCCGCGGCGGGTGGCCACGGTGCGGTCGGCGGCGCCGAAGAGGTCGTCCACCGCGCGGTGGATGGCCAGAATTTCGACTTCCCGTTCGAGGAGGGGCTGGGAAGCCCCTCCTCTGGGTTCTGTGCCGTGTGACATTCTTGCCCCCTCCTGCGCGTGCGGCCGAGTGTACGGCGCGGGAGCGAGATGTTGCGTCTTAAAGTTATTATTGCGGTATCTCGCCACTCGTACGGGGACAATCCTGTACCCTCGGCCGACTTCATTGCGCTGTTACGTTAAAGAATTGGCGAGAATTACCCCGGAGAAGAACGCGATCGGTCCGATCGCGTCAGTGTCGCGGTACCGGAATCATCGGCAGCTCGCTGGGCTGGGGGATGCCCGCGGGGACCTCGCGCACCGTGACGCCCGGGGCGGGGACCAGCCGCCAGCGGCCGGCGACGCTCGCCACGGCGGTCAGGATCTCGGCCACCGCGAACGAGTCGCCGATGCACTTGTGCTGGCCGGCCCCGAACGGGACGTACTTGTGGTCGCGCGCCCGCTCGCCCCCGTCCTCGTGCCAGCGGTCCGGGTCGAAGACGGTGGGGTCGCGGTAGAGCGCGGGGTCGCGGTGCAACGCGTAGGGGCTGTAGCCCAGTTCGGCCCCGGCGGGGATGGAGACGCCGCCGAGGGTGAGGGGGACCAGGGACCGCCGGGTGAACAGCAGCGGCGAGTGCAGGCGCAGCGCCTCCTGGAAGACGTTGTTGGTGTAGGTCAGGCGGCAGAGGTCGGCGGGGCGGACCGGGCCCCGGCCCACCACCGCGTCGACTTCGGCGTGCAGGCGCTTCTCCACCTCGGGGTGGCGGCCGAGTTCGTGGAAGATCCAGGCCAGGGTGGTCGCCGAGGTCTCCGTACCGGCGAACATGATGGCGATCACCTCGTCCCGTACCTGCTCGGGTTCCATGGCCGCGCCGGTCTCCGCGTCGGTGCCGGACAGCAGCAGGGACAGCAGGTCGCTGCGGTCCTGTCCTTCGGCGCGGTACTGGGCGATCACCTGGTCGATGATCGCGCGCAGTCGTGCGGCGGCCGCGTCGAAGCGCCGGTTGAGCGGGATGGGCAGCCGGTCCAGGGACTTGGGCATGACGGCGCGGGCGAGCATGCCCTCCAGGACGATGGGCAGCGAGCGGTGCACCTCCGCGACGGCGGGGCGGCTCAGGTCCCCCGAGAAGATCATCTCGGCGACCGAGGACAGGGCGTACCGGCGGGTCTCGGTGACCATCGAGACTTCGCGGCCCGCCGTCCACGAGGCGGACATCGTCTCCGCCTGGCGGCTCATCGCCTCGGCGTAGCGGGCGATGTGGCTGCGGTGGAAGGCCGGCTGGATCATCCGGCGCTGCTTGCGGTGGAACTCTCCGTCGGTGGTGACGATGCCGTTGCCGAACATCGGGCGGAGCCGGTCGAAGACCCTGCCGCGGCCGAACTTCTGGGCCTGCTGGACCAGTACGGCGTGGACGTGTTCGGGGGTGGTGAGGACGTGGACGGGCCACGTGCCGATCTCCAGCCGTACGACGCCGCCGTGGTCCCGCAGGGACTCCAGGAACGCGATCGGCTGCCGCCACAGGTGCAGCGCGTGGCCCAGGAGCGGTAACCGCCCCGGGGCCAGGGGGGCTTGGACCGCCGGGCCGGGCTGCTGCGGGTGCGCCATGGTCGGACTCCCTGTCATGCCACGGAGACCAGGTCCGGGCGGGTGTACGCAGACTCCAGCCCGGCCGCGAACCGTTCGTCGCTGTACCGCGTGCACTCGTAACGCTGCCACAGATCCGCGCCGATCATCCAGTCCTCGTAACTGCGCACGCAGCGGGTGACGGCGGCGCGGACCGAGGGGTCCGTCTCCCCCAGGGTGTCCAGGGTCTCGGACAGGCGTCGTTCTCCGGCCAGATATTCCTCGATGCGGGTCTGGATGCGGCCCTCGACGGTGCGGACGGCGTCGGCGAGCGAGCACTTCTCCCAGAAGGAGATGAGGGAGACGAGGTTGTTGTTGTCGCCGCAGGCGTACTCCTTCGGCAGCGAGAACACGTCGTTGCCCCAGGAGATGACGTCCACGGCGCTCGCGATGAGCGCCTGGAACTCGGGGAGGTCGTGGATGTGCTGCGGCACTTCGAGGCCGAGCCCGGCCTCCACCATGTCCATCATCGGCAGCAGCTGGGAGCTGTGGCGGCGCATGAGGACGTAGTCCTGGACGGCCGGGCGCCCCGCGCCGCCCGCGCTGCCGCCGCCCGCGCCGCGGTTGCCCGCCTCCTGGTCCAGGGAGTTCAGCATGAGGGGGACGTGGGCCCGGTAGCGGGCCGCGGTCAGGTCGGTCATGCCGTCCAGGATGCGGTCGCACAGGTCGGTGAACCCGCTCACCAGCGGGTTGCGGCGGGCCGACGCGCTGCTGGTCCGCCCCGTCCGCAGGTGTTCGGTGATCGCGGCGGTGACGGGATCCCAGGCCGCGACGTCGCCCGTGCGGATGAGGTGGTCGTGCTGGTCGTCGAGGACGAACGACCAGGCCATCCATTCGGCGAGCAACACGACCTTCTCGTAGGGGACTTCACCGCTCACGCGGCCCGCGAGGTGGCCGAAGCCGATTCCCGCGAACTGTTCCACGGCGTCGGTGACGAGTTCGTGCCGCACCACCCAGGACGTGGCTTCGGCGTTCGCCCGGGCGGCCTGCGGGTGCTTGGAGTTCCCGAACGGAAGGTGGAAATCAGGAACGGAGAAAGAGTCGAGACGGGTCATTGATCCCCCCATAAAAGAATCTGATGTGCCAATACCCGCTCAATCTACAATCGTGATCGTCCCGCGTCGGAAACACCCCTCTGCTGCGGCATCGTCACGGCGGCACACTGACGCCGCCGGAAGGAAGCAGTCGCGTACTGACCAGTTCCCGCCGACACGCGACCACATCCGGCCACCCGCGAAGTAATTAACTCTCAGAGCGCAGCGGACTGTCAATGTAGGGCGAGGGATGATACTTAATTCATCCCGAAAATACCGAAAGTGTATTCGTTTCGAATAGGCGGATGGCATATTCGGTGCCGCTGGGGGGTGTGCGGGGGCCGCGGGAGGGCGCACGCGTCCGCCCGGTCTCCTCACGTCCCGGAAGCCCCGCGGCGGCCGGAGGCGGGGAGGCGGGGCGGATGGCCGAAGAACGCCCTGGGGGTGGCGCAGGCTGCCTAGACTGCCTGGGGACACGGCCGTCCGGGGAGGGGTGGGACATGACCGAGAGTCATCCGGCGGACCCGGGGGACGCCGAGGAGAACGACGTCCTGGGCGCGTACCTGGAGGTCCTGCGGGCCCGCCTGAGCGGTGAGCGGTTCGCGCTGCTCATCCGCGCGGTGGAGACCACCTGCCGGCTGCTGGGGGACGGGCACCAGGCCGTGCTGGAGCTGCCCGGGGACGGCGAGCTCGCGCCCGAGCTGCAGCGCGAGTACCTGTCCCTGATGGCGGTGATGATCACCGGTCACCTCGACCACCGGCTGGTCGAGGTCACCTCGCCCGACGGCGGCAAGGGCTGGGCGGTCGTGGACAACGCCGTCTCCCCCTCCCCGGCGCGCGGGGCCGACCGGGAGTGGATCGACACCGAACTCGACGGCATCGTCCGCGCGAGCGGCTCCACGGCGCCCTGAGGCCCCGTCCGGCGCCAGGCGCCTACGCACCCGCGGGCCCGGTGCGTCCGGGGGTTCGCGTACGCACCGGGCCGCGTCCCCCTCAGGCGTGTTCCAGGGCCGCGGTGAAGGCCGCGTGGGCCGCCGCGTCGAAGAGCACGAAGCGGACCTCCTCCACCGGCGCGGCCGCGGCCGCGCGGGCGGTTTCGACCGCGATACGGGCCCCGTCGTCCATGGGCCAGCCGTAGACGCCGGTGGAGATGGCGGGGAAGGCGACCGTACGGGCCCCCAGTTCGGCGGCGACGCGCAGCGATTCCCGGTAGCAGGAGGCCAGCAGGGCGCTGCGGTCCTCCTCGCGGGACCAGACCGGTCCCACCGTGTGGATCACCCAGCGGGCGGGGAGGCGGCCCGCCGTGGTGGCGACCGCCCGGCCGGCCGGCAGGCCCTTGCCGTAGTGCGAGGCGCGCAGGGCGCGACAGGCGTCCAGGATCTCCGGGCCGCCGCGGCGGTGGATGGCTCCGTCCACTCCCCCGCCGCCGAGCAGGGAGGAGTTCGCCGCGTTGACCAGCGCGTCCGCCGGTTCGGCGGTGATGTCTCCCTGGACGAGGGTGATGCGGGCCATGGGGGGTTCCTTCCGTGCCTACCCGGCCGCCGGCCCCTGCCGGGCGGTGCGTGCGGTCCAGGCTAGTGCCGTGGCCGCACCGGTCTGCCGGGCCGTGGTGTCCGGTGCGGCCCGGGCTGCCTGTCGACACCCCGGGCCGGCCGGGGGAGGATGGGGGCGACGGCCGTTTCGCGGCCACCCGGCTCCTGCCCCGGCCGCCTGCCGGCATCCGCCGGCGGCCCGGCCCCGGGGCGCGGGCCCCGCGGGAGGACCGCACCTCAGGGGTGCGGCCGTGTCTTCCGCTGCCGTTCTTTCCCTTGGCTCCCTTCCGGGAGGAACCATGATGAACCGACGCGTACGCCTCTCCTTGCTCACGTCCCTCATGGCCGGCTCGCTGATCGCCGCGCCCGCCGCCTTCGCGTGGGGCCCGGCGGCCGCCGCGCCCACCGCCACCTGTTCCATCTCCGGTGTCCTGCCCGGCGGCACGGTGCACCTCTCCGGCGGCGGTTTCACGCCGGGCACCGCGTTCCTGTCCTCGCCGACCGCCGCGGGCGGCTCGTTCGCCATCGGCGCCGACGGCGGGTTCCAGATGATGAACGTGGAGAACGGCAGCTACACGGTGTCGCAGGGCAACGACCGCACCCAGTGCAGCGGCTTCAAGGAGACGGAGAAGAAGACGGACGAGACGGACAAGACGGAGCAGGAGGACGGGCACGGGGAGAACAGCCAGAAGCACGAGAACCAGAAGCACGACCAGTACAACCAGAACCAGCACCAGAACCAGCACCAGAACCAGGGCGACGAGGACGGCAGCCGTTGAGGCCGCTCAGCCCGATGCCGGCGGGAAGCGGCGGACCACCTCGACGGTGAGGTTGTCGTGGACCGTGAAGTAGGGGGACACCGCCAGTTCCGTGCCGGCCTGCGGGTCCTGGGCCAGGATCCGGGCGCGGCGCGCGGTGCGGTCCAGTTCGGGGGCGTGCTTGCGTCCGAGCCGTACCCGGCGGGTCACGTCCGCGGCCCGTACGTCCATGAACACGTCCCAGGTGCCCGGTCCGAGCGGGCCGCCCCCGTCGACGGCGGCGAGGTTCATCTCGGTGCGGAAGCCGGCCGTCTCCAGGCCCTCCCCCAGGTCCGGTGAGGCGACGGGGACGGTTTCGGCGGTGTGCTCGCGGCCGCTGTCGCGTTCGCGGAGCACCAGGGCGCCGGGCGCCGGTCCCGCGCCCAGTGTTTCCACGTAGGCGTGGCCGGTCAGCACGATCCTGCTGCCCTTCCAGGTCATCGTCGCCAGGTGGTGCTGGCCCCGGAGCTTGGCCGTGACGTCGAAGAGGACGTCGGGCAGGCCCGCGGCCGTGTCGCGGAACAGCGGGAAGCAGCGGTAGACCCTGCCGTTCTCGGCCAGGTCCGCCGGCGGTTCCTTCGCCGGGTCGTACTCCATCAGCCGCTCGAAGGCGCCCGGCGGGCAGCTGACGAACGCGTACAGCCGGATCCAGTCGATGCGGGGCAGTTCCTCGCCCATGTCGGGGGTCCAGTACGCCTGGACGAGCGCCCGGCCGCGGGCGTAGACCTCGTCGGTGAACGCCGGGTAGTCGTGGCGGGCGGTCACCGCCGGGCGCAGGGCCGTGCGGATCAGGCTGCGGAAGTGGCGGCCGATCATGCGGCGGCGGCCGACGGGGTCCTGGACCCGGTCGGCGACGAGCGCCATGACGCGTTCGATGTGCCGGACCGTCTCGTTCGCCGAACGGCTGCGGGAGGTGATGTTCTGGCCGTCCTCGCGGCGGCGCAGGAAGTAGCAGTCGTAGTCGCCGACCACGGAGATCTTGCGGGCGGCGAGGTAGACGGCGGTGACGAAGACCTGGTCCTCGCCGTACCAGAGGTCGTCGGGGTAGCGGATGTGCCCGTCCTCGATGATCTCGCGCCGGATGAGCTTGGCGCTGTGCAGGGAGCGGTAGACCTCCGAGGTGTAGAGGTCGGCTTCCGGTGCGTGGCGGTGGGCCTTCTCCGAGACGGTCCGGCCGAGGCCGACCTGCCGGGCGAGGACGACGTCGCTGTTCTGGGTGTCGGCCATGCGCAGGAGCCGTTCCAGGGCTTCGGGGCCGAGGTAGTCGTCCGCGTCGAGGGCGAAGGCGTACCGGCCGCGGGCCAGGTCCAGGGCGCGGTTGCGGGGGCCGCCGGGGCCGCCGGAGTTCGCCTGGTGCACCACCTGGACCTGCGGGTGGAGGGCGGCGTAGCGGTCGAGCTCCGCGCCGCTGCCGTCGGTGGAGCCGTCGTCGACCGCGATGACCTCGATCCGGTCCAGGCCCAGGGTCTGGCCCACGACCGAGTCCAGGCACTCGGTCAGGTAGGGCATCGCGTTGTAGACGGCGATGATCACGGATATGTCGGGTTCACGTTCGCGGGACATGCAGGAGATTATGAACGCCGCCCGGGGGCGTCCGGTCGGCCGGGTGGCGGGGCGGCGGGTGCGGGGGGGTGCTCCGGGCCGGTCCCCCGGCCGGCCGGTGATCACGCCGTGGCACGGTGGGCGGCCCGGTGGGCGGGGACGGGGTCGCGGCGCGCACGGGCCCCTGCCCGGTGGGCGGGGGCGGCCGGGGGGCCGGGCCGCTTCGGCGCCCGGTGTGTCCGGCCCGCCGGGCTCGCGGCCGGCGCGGACCGGGGTGGTGCGGCGGACGGGGGCGGGGTGCTGGTGTGCGGCGGGCGGGGTGCTGCTGTGCGGCGGGGGGCTTGAGAGGTGGTGGAGGATCGGTCGAATCGACCGGCCCCGGGGGCGCTACCGCCCGTATAGTCGCCCTGACTTGACGATTTGATGACCCGTTCCCGAAGAATCGATGACCGAGATACTCCGCGGACGGACGAGCAGGGGGACACCCGATGGAGACCGCACGCCTTGCCTCGCTCATCGCCGCGACCGTCTCGATGGGACTGGTGAGCGGCTTGTTCTACGGCTTCGCCGTCTCCGTGATGCCCGGGCTGAAGCGCACCGACGACCGTACGGTGATCGAGGTCATGCAGCGCATCAACGTGGCCATCCTCAACGGGTGGTTCGTGCTGGGCTACATCGGCGCGTTCCTGTTCACCGCTCTGGCGGTGGCCCTGCACATCCCCTCGGACGGGCGCGAGGTGCTGCCGCCGCTGATCGCGGCGCTGGTCTGCTACGTGGTCTCGATGGGTGTGACCAACAAGGTGAACATCCCCCTGAACAACGTGCTGGAGAAGGCCGGCCCGGTCGCGCGGATCGGTGACCCGGGTGCGGTGCGCCGGGCTTTCGAGGGGCCGTGGGCGCGTGCCAATGTCTGGCGGACCCTGCTGTGCACGGCGTCGGTCGGTTTCCTGGCGTGGGCGCTGGTCCTGCACGGCCGGGCGGGCTGAGGGGCGGCGGGCCCGGGGGGCCTCGGCGTGCGGCGTCCCCCGGTCCGGGTGGGGCCGGGGGACGCCGCGGTGGTGTCTGTGGGGGCTCGGTGACCTGGCGGGGCCGGCCGGGTGTCAGCGGGTGGCGCGGCCGTAGAGGATCAGGGCGCGCGACAGGGCGGTGAGGGCCACCGTGCACAGCAGGGTGCGGACGATGTTGGTGGAGACCCAGGTGCCCTTGAACTTGTCGACGACGGAGAAGTCCGTCATCTTCGCGGCGTCGCCGGCGTCGGCGAGTTCGTTGTTGAGGGGGATGTTCACGGAGAAGGTGATCATCAGGACGACGAGGTAGGCCACGGTGGCCGCCGCGACCCAGATCGCCACGCCGCGGCGTCCTTTGCGGAATTCGACGACCGCCGAGGCGGCGGAGGCCAGCAGGGCGATGACGAAGGCCATGCCGAAGAGGCCGTTGCCGTCGATGGCCTGATTGAAGGCCTGCATGGCGGTGACGTAGGTGCGTTCGTCGCCCGCCGCGAGTCCCGGCATGACCGAGACGTCGAAGGCGAAGAAGAGGCCCGCCATGAGGCCCACGAGGACCGTGGAGACCAGGAGGAGGGCGGTGGCCGCCTTGCCGCGCGGCGCGGCGGTCGCCGGCACGGGCTGCTGGGGCGGGGCGTAGTAGCCCGGAGGGGCTGTGTAGGGGCTCGGGCCGCCGGCAGGGTGCTGCGGGGGGCTACCAGCCGGGTTGGTGTTCATGGGGCATCCTCATCTGCGGTGGTGGGAGTGGTGCTCGCCCTCGGCACGGACATCCGATCGTGACACTCCGCGGGATGCCCGGCCACGGGGTTCCACCGGCTCTCGAGGGGGTCTTGAGAGCCGGTGGCGCGATCTGTCCGTGCGGCGGGCCGCTCAGTAGCGGTAGTGGTCCGGCTTGTACGGGCCGCTCACGTCGACGCCGATGTAGGCGGCCTGTTCGGGGCGCAGGGTGGTGAGGCGGACGCCGAGGGCGTCGAGGTGGAGGCGGGCGACCTTCTCGTCGAGGTGCTTGGGCAGCACGTACACGCCGGTGGGGTACTCGGAGGGCTTGGTGAACAGCTCGATCTGGGCCAGGGTCTGGTCGGCGAAGGAGTTCGACATGACGAAGGAGGGGTGGCCGGTCGCGTTGCCGAGGTTGAGCAGGCGGCCCTCGGAGAGCACGATGAGGACCTTGCCGTCGGGGAACTTCCAGGTGTGGACCTGGGGCTTGACCTCGTCCTTGACGATGCCGTCGATCTTGGCGAGGCCGGCCATGTCGATCTCGTTGTCGAAGTGGCCGATGTTGCCGACGATGGCCTGGTGCTTCATCTTGGCCATGTCGGCGGCCATGATGATGTCCTTGTTGCCGGTGGTCGTGATGAAGATGTCGGCGGTTTCCACGACGTCGTCGAGGGTGGCGACCTGGTAGCCGTCCATGGCGGCCTGGAGGGCGCAGATCGGGTCGATCTCGGTGACGATGACGCGGGCGCCCTGGCCGCGCAGGGATTCGGCGCTGCCCTTGCCGACGTCGCCGTAGCCGAAGACGACGGCGGTCTTGCCGCCGATGAGGACGTCGGTGGCGCGGTTGATGCCGTCGATCAGGGAGTGGCGGCAGCCGTACTTGTTGTCGAACTTCGACTTGGTGACGGCGTCGTTCACGTTGATGGCGGGGAAGAGGAGGGTGCCGTCTCGGTGCATCTCGTAGAGGCGGTGGACGCCGGTGGTGGTCTCCTCGGTGACACCGCGGATGTCGGCGGCCAGGGCCGCCCAGTCGATGCCGGTCGTGCCCAGCAGGCCCAGGACGAGGGCCATTTCCTCGTTGTCGGCGGTGGAGGGGTCGGGGACGGCGCCGGCCTTCTGGTACTCGACGCCCTTGTGGACGAGGAGGGTGGCGTCGCCGCCGTCGTCGAGGATCATGTTGGGGCCGGTGTGGCCGGGCCAGGTCAGCGCCTGCTCGGTGCACCACCAGTACTCCTCCAGCGTCTCGCCCTTCCAGGCGAAGACGGGGATGCCCCGCGGGTCGTCCTGGGTGCCGTTCGGGCCGACGGCGACGGCGGCGGCCGCGTGGTCCTGGGTGGAGTAGATGTTGCACGAGACCCAGCGGACGTCGGCGCCGAGGGCGACGAGGGTCTCGATGAGCACGGCCGTCTGCACGGTCATGTGCAGGGAGCCGGTGATCCGGGCACCGGCCAGGGGGCGGGCGGCAGCGTACTCGGCGCGGATCGACATCAGACCGGGCATCTCGTGCTCGGCCAGGGTGATCTCCTTGCGGCCGAAGTCCGCGAGCGAGAGGTCGGCGACCTTGAAGTCCATGGGATCTACTCCGTGATGGTGGTGGCTGGGTGCGGGCTGACGTTCAGGTTCTGATGGATCTCTAGAGTCGCGGTGGACTTGTTGAGGGTGATGTAGTGCAGGCCGGGTGCACCCTCGGCGAGGAGGCGCTCCGACATGGCGGTCGCGTAGGCGACGCCGATGCGGTGGCCTTCGGCGGGGTTGTCCTGGGCCGCTTCGAGCCGGCGGGCGAGCGCGTCGGGGAAGCGGGCGTCGCTGAGTTCGGCGAAGCGGCGGATCTGGCGGAAGTCGGTGGCGGGCATGATCTCGGGGATGACCGGGGTCAGGCAGCCCACGGAGGCGAGCCGGTCGCGCAGGCGCAGGTAGTCCTCGGCGTGGAAGAACATCTGGGTGATGGCGTAGTCGGCGCCGGCCCGGCACTTGGCGGCGAAGTGGTGGACGTCCTGGCTCCAGGAGGGTGAGCGGGGGTGGCGTTCGGGGAAGGCGGCCACGCCCACCGTGAAGTCGCCCAGCCGGCGGATGAGGGTGACGAGTTCGTGGGCGTGGGTGAGGCCCTCGGGGTGGGCGGTCCACCGGCCCTTGGGGTCGCCCGGCGGGTCGCCGCGCAGGGCCAGGACGTCACGGATGCCGGCGTCGGCGTACTGGCCGATGATGTGGCGCAGCTCGGCGACGGTGTGTCCGACGGCGGTGAGGTGGGCGACGGGGCGCAGGGTGGTCTCGGCGGCGATGCGCTTGGTGACCTCGACGGTGCGGTCGCGGGAGGAGCCGCCGGCGCCGTAGGTGACGGAGACGAAGGAGGGGGCGAAGGGTTCGATGCGGCGGATCGCCGCCCACAGGGTGCGTTCGCCGGCGTCGGTCTTGGGCGGGAAGAACTCGAAGGAGAAGGTCTGCCGGCCCTGGGCCAGCAGCTCGCGGACGCCGAGGGTGGCGGGGGCGGACGTGCGGGGGCGTTCGGCGGTGACGGCCACGGCTGCCGGCATGTCGGGCTCCTTTCCGGATCGCGGGGTTCAGCGTGCGTTGAAATATTTCGCTTCGGGGTGGTGGATGACGATGGCGTCGGTGGACTGCTCGGGGTGGAGCTGGAACTCCTCGGAGAGGTGGACGCCGATGCGTTCCGGCTGGAGGAGGTCGGCGATCTTGGCGCGGTCCTCGAGGTCGGGGCAGGCTCCGTAGCCGAGGGAGAAGCGGGCGCCGCGGTATTTGAGGGCGAACATGTCCTCGACGTCGGAGGGGTCCTCGCCCGCGTAGCCGAGTTCGGAGCGGACGCGGGCGTGCCAGTACTCGGCCATGGCCTCGGCGAGCTGGACGGACAGGCCGTGCAGTTCGAGGTATTCGCGGTAGGCGTCGGCTTCGAAGAGTTTGGCGGTGGCCTCGCCGATGCGGTTGCCGACGGTGACGATCTGGAGGCCGACGACGTCGGTCTGGCCGGATTCCTCGGGGCGGAAGAAGTCGGCGAGGCACAGGCGGCGGCCGCGGCGCTGGCGGGGGAAGGTGAAGCGGGTGCGCTCGTTGCCGCGTTCGTCGAGGAGGATGAGGTCCTCGCCCTTGGAGACGCAGGGGAAGTAGCCGTAGACGACGGCGGCTTCGAGGAGGTTGTCGGTGTGGAGGCGGTCGAGGAGACCGCGCAGGCGGGGGCGGCCGTCGCTCTCGACGAGTTCTTCGTAGGTGGGCCCGTTGCGGGCCTGTTTGAGGCCCCACTGGCCCTTGAAGAGGGCGCCTTCGTCGAGCCAGGAGGCGTAGTCCCCCAGCGGGATGCCCTTGACGACGCGGGTGCCCCAGAACGGCGGGGTGGGGACGGGGTTGTCGACGGCGACGTCGGAGCGGACGGAGCCGAGTTCGGTGATCTCCTCGGGTTCGGCGGGTTCGGTGTCGCGGCGGGCGACGCGGCGTTGTTTGAGGGGCGGCAGGGTGGCGCCGGGGACGCCGCGTTTGACTCCCATGAGGGCGTCCATGAGGCGCAGGCCCTCGAAGGCGTCGCGGGCGTAGCGGACTTCGCCCTCGTAGATCTCGTGGAGGTCCTGCTCGACGTAGGCGCG
>NZ_JBEOXU010000133.1:0-17094 GCF_040296725.1 Streptomyces sp. NPDC002044 | reverse complement strand
TACAAGGTCAACGGCACGTCCAGCGTGGTCTGCGGCAACGTCAAGACCGCCAACGCCAACGTCTACATCGTCGACACCGTCCTGATGCCCAAGTAACACCGGGTCGCGCGCAGGGCGCGCGGGGAACCGAGTGAGCGAGCGCCGTGCGGCCCCGGATCCCGGGGCCGCACCGCGCTGTCCCGGTGTCCGGGACGCACGTCAGGCCGGGGCGCACGTCAGGCCGGGTCGGAGTCCTTCAGTCCACCGGGCAGCCGCCCGGCCGCCGCGTGCAGCGAGCGCAGGGCCACCAGGAGGACGCCGATGTCGTCCAGGTACACCGGGTCCGGGATCAGGTCCACGGGGGAGACCGTGTACACGACCGCGACCCAGAACAGGGCCTTGTCGCGCAGCGGAATGCCCGCGTCGAGCAGCAGCCGCCGCGCCGCGAAGACGCGTACGAGCAGTACGACCGCGGCGATGGCCAGCGCGACCGCCACGACCACGGCCAGAGTGAGCCAGACCTTTCCGTCCATGGCGCGCCTATACCCCGTTCCCGGCCCGCTCTACCGGGGCGATCCCGGGGCGGCTCATCAGATCCGGCCGCGCAGGCGGCGGCCGACCTCGCCGAGGCCCTCGGCGAGCACGTCGAGCTGTTCGGGCGTGAGGACGTCGACGAGGACCTCCCGGACCGTGGCCACGTGCCCGGGTGCCGCCTCCTCCAGCCGGGCACTGCCGGCGTCGGTGAGGACGGCGAAGACGCCCCGGACGTCGGAGGGGCAGCTGCGCCGGCGGACCAGCCCGGCCTTCTCCATCTGCGTGACCTGGTAGGTCAGCCCGCTCTTGGAATTGATCAGGCCATTGGCCAGCTCGGTCATCCGCAGCTCGCGCCCGGGGGCCGCGGCGAGCCGTACGAGGATCTCGTACTGCGGGTGCGAGAGCCCGGAGTCGTCCTTGAGCTGCTGGTCGAGGCGTCGGTTCACCAGTGCCGACGCGGCCAGGAAACCGTCCCAGGCCCGCATCTCGCGGTCGTTCAGCCATCTCGTCTCAGCCATGCGGCCAGCGTACACGGGTTGTTCCAATTTGAATCAATGGCTAGGGTCGGGCCCCGGCGGTTCGAATGTGAACAAACCTGAGCAGTGCCGTCCCCGCCCTCCGGACCGCCCGACCGGAAGGATTCCCCCCATGACCAGCCCCTCCGTCACCCCGACGAAGCCGCAGGCCGCCGCACCGGCCGTACCCCCGCCCGCGTTCGCCCCGTCCACCCCCGCGCACGACACCGGCCTGCTGCTCCTGCGCCTGGTCCTCGGACTCACCATGGCCGCCCACGGCACGCAGAAGCTCTTCGGCTGGTTCGGGGGCGGCGGCATCAGCGGCACCGGGCAGTTCTTCTCCGCCAGCGGCTACCCCGCCGGTGACGCCATGGCCGTCCTCGCCGGCCTGACCGAGACCCTCGGCGGCCTCGGCCTCGCCGCAGGGCTGCTCACCCCGCTCGCCGGAGCCGCCCTCTTCGGCACGATGATCAACGCCATCGCCGTCCACGGCGCCGGCTCGTTCTTCGCCCCCGAGGGCATCGAGTACGAGCTGCTGCTCACCGTCGGCGCCGCGGCCCTCGCCCTCACCGGCCCCGGCCGGTACGCCGTCGACCGTTTCCTGCCCGTCGTACGCGCCCACCGGCTCGCGCACGGCGCCGTCGCCGTCGCGCTCGGCGCGGTCCTCGCCGGCGTCCTGCTCCTCGTGCGCGGCTGATGCCGGGGCCGCGCGCGGCCGCGCGCGAGAGGAACCGGCGCGCGCGAGACTAGCGCGCACGAGGGTGTCCGGGGCCTGCGCTGATTGGCCCCGGGCATTCGCGGGAAGAGCGCACAAATGACACAACCCATCGAAGACTACGCACTCATCGGCGACCTGATGACCAGTGGGCTCGTCGGCCGCGACGGGTCCATCGACTGGCTGTGCCTGCCGCGCTTCGACTCGGCGGCCTGCTTCGCCAAGCTCCTCGGAGAAGAGGAGAACGGCCATTGGCGCATCGCCCCGGTAGGCGCCGCACCCGACGAGCGCTGCACCCGGCGCGCCTACGTCGACGGCACGCTGGTCCTGGAGTCGTACTGGGAGACCGGGGACGGCACGTTCAAGGTCATCGACTTCATGCCGCAGCGTGACACCGCGCCCGACGTCGTCCGGATCGTCGAGGGACTCACCGGCGAGTCCACCGTACGCAGCACCCTGCGCCTGCGGTTCGACTACGGCCACGTCGTGCCCTGGGTCCGCCGCGTCGACGGCGAGCGCGTCGCCGTCGCCGGACCCGACTCCGCGTGGTTCCGCAGCGAACCCCACGTGCACACCTGGGGCGAGCGCAACAGCACCCGTTCCGAGTTCACCGTCGCCGCCGGGGAACGCGTCGCCTTCGTCCTCACCTGGCACCCCTCGCACGAACCGCGCCCCACCCCGATCGACCCCTACGCGGCCCTGGACACCAGCCTCGCCGACTGGCACGCGTGGACCTCCCAGTGCACCTACGAAGGCCCCTATCAGGAAGCGGTCACCCGCTCCCTGATCACCCTCAAGGCCCTCACCTACGCCCCCACCGGAGGCATCGCCGCCGCGGCCACCACCTCCCTCCCCGAGGAACTCGGAGGCGTCCGGAACTGGGACTACCGCTACTGCTGGCTGCGGGACTCCACCCTCACCCTCGGGTCGCTGCTCGCCACCGGGTTCCTCGACGAGGCCCGCGCCTGGCGGGCCTGGCTGCTGCGCGCCGTCGCCGGCGACCCCGCCGACCTCCAGATCATGTACGGGATCGCGGGAGAGCGCCGCATCCCCGAGACCGACCTGCCGTGGCTGCGGGGCTACGCCTCCTCCGCCCCCGTCCGCGTCGGCAACGCGGCCGTGGACCAGCTCCAACTCGACGTGTACGGCGAGGTCATCGACTCGCTGTACCTGGCCCGCGCCACCGGCCTCGCCGGCGAGGCACACGCCTGGAAGCTCCAGCTCGCCCTGCTCGACTTCCTGGAGCGCAACTGGCGCAGGCCCGACGAGGGACTGTGGGAAGTGCGCGGCCCGCGCCGCCACTTCGTCCACTCCAAGGTGATGGCCTGGGTCGCCGCCGACCGGGCCGTGCGCACCCTGGAACACGAACCCACACTGCCCGGCGACATCGAGCGCTGGCGGACCATAAGGGACGAGGTGCACCGCGACGTCTGCGAGAACGGCTACGACCCGGAGCGCAAGACCTTCACCCAGTACTACGGCTCCACCGAGCTCGACGCCGCGACCCTGCTCATCCCGCGCGTCGGCTTCCTCCCGCCCGACGACCCGCGGGTCATCGGGACCGTCGCCGCGGTCCAGGAGGAACTGGGGCGCAGCGGCCTGGTCCGCCGCTACAGCACCGAAGGCCCCTCCGTCGACGGATTGCCCGGCGACGAAGGAGCCTTCCTGGCCTGCTCGTTCTGGCTGGCCGACGCGCTCCATCTGACCGGCCGGGAGAAGGAGGCCCGCGCCCTCTTCGAACGGCTGCTGGCCGTGCGCAACGACGTGGGACTCCTCGCCGAGGAGTACGACCCCATCGCGGGCCGCCAACTCGGCAACTTCCCCCAGGCGTTCAGTCACGTCGGCCTCGTCAACACCGCCCTCACCCTCGCCCGGGGGGAGGAGGCCGTGGCGATCCCGTAGGGCGCCTCGCTACGGCCGCCGCACGGCCTCGGTCAGCCGGCCCCGCAGCCGGGCGAACTCGGCCGAGGCCCGCAGCGCGGGGACGTCCGTGTCCGGCCCCCGGTCGAGGCCCACCGGCAGCTCCGCCACCACCCGGCCCGGGCCCGCCGCCATCACCAGGACCCGGGAGCCCAGCAGGACCGCCTCCTCCGCCGAGTGCGTCACGAACAGCACGGTCGTGCCGAGCCGCCCGGCGAGGGCGCGGACCTCCTCCTGGAGCCGCTCCCGCGTCAGCGCGTCCAGCGCTGCGAACGGCTCGTCCATCAGCAGGAGTTCCGGTTCCCCGGCCAGCGCCCGCGCGAGCGCGACCCGCTGCTGCTGGCCGCCCGACAGCTCCCAGGTACGCCGCCCCGCCGTCCCCGGCAGCCCCACCCGCTCCAGGAGCTCCGCGATCCGCCGGGGCCGCCCGGCGCGCGGCACCCCGTGCCGGGCCAGGGCGAAGCCGATGTTCCCGCCGACCGTCCGCCAGGGGAACAGGCGCGGCTGCTGGAACACCACCCCAGCGCCCCCGCCCGGGCGCGGGGCCGCGCCCCGTACCAGGGCGGTTCCCGACGAGGGCCGCTCGAACCCCGCGACGACCCGGAGCAGGCTCGTCTTGCCACAGCCGGACGGCCCGACCAGCACGACGAACTCGCCCGCCCGGATCCGCAGGTCCACGCCCTCCAGTGCGGTCACCGGCTGCCGGGCCGAGCCGTACCGGACGGCCACCCCGGCCAGGTCGACGACGGCGACATCCCTGCCGGGGAGGTCAGTTCGCGGCACGGCCGAGCTCCTCCACCGCGAGCGCCCGCCCGAACACCGCCTCGTCCGGCACCGCGTCGACCGCCTTCTGGCCCTTCAGGAACACCGCGGCGTCGTGCAGGTTGGCCGCCAGCCTGCCCGGGGCGCCGGGCGTGCCCAGGTACTCGGGGCCCGTCTGCTCCTTAGCGCTCAGCAGCACCAGTTCCGACAGCTGCTGCTTCGCCTCGTCCGCCGGCAGCCCGAGTTCGGCGCCGATCGACTTCGCGGCCGCGTCGGGGGCCGTGCGCGCCTGGGCCACGGCCTGGTCCTGCGCCTTGAGCCAGGCGGTGAGCACCTCGGGGTGCTTCGCGGCGAACGCGTTCGTCACCACGCCGAGGTCGGCGGTGGGCTTGCCCTGCCGCGCCAGCTGCCGGCTGCTGACGAGCACCTTGCCGTCCTTGCGCAACTCGCCCAGCGACGGCGTCCACACGTACGCGGCGTCGATGTCCCCCCGCTTCCACGCGGCGAGCGCGTCCTGCGGCTGGAGGTCGATGATCTGCACCGCGGACGGCTCGACCCCGGCGGCGGTCAGGGCGGCGAGCAGCGAGTAGTGGGCGGTCGACCCGAAGGGGGTGGCCACCTTCTTCCCGGCCAGCTCCTGCACCGAGTTGATCCCCGTCTTGGCGACGAGCGCCTCGTTGTCGCCGATCAGGTCGTGGATCCAGACCACCTTGTACGGGATGTTCAGCGGTGCGGACAGGCCCTTGGTGACCGGGCTGGAACCGGCCAGGCCCAGGTCCACCGCCCCGGCGAGGACCGCCGTGTTGACGTCGCCGCCCGACTCGAACTTGACCCACTTGACGTCGACGTCGGGCAGCGCCTTCTCCAGGAGCCTCTGGTTCTTCACCACCAGGTCGGCATTGGGTATCGCCTGGTACGCGATGCGTACGGCGGTCCGCCCGCCCCCGTCGCCGTCACTTCCGCACGCGGCGGTGGTGGAGGCGGTCAGTGCGACCGCCGCGGCGAGCAGGACGGTCCGGCGGGACAGGATTCCGGGCATGGCGGTACTCCGTGTGAGGTTCGGGACGTGGAACGTCCGGTGTTCGGCAGGGGTGGGACGCGCGGGCGGACTCAGGTCCGGCCGCGCCACGGGACCGCGACCCGCTCGACGAGGCGCAGCAGGGCGTCCAGCACGATCCCGGACAGGCCGATGGCGATGATGCCGGCGATCACCAGCGCGGTCTGGTTGTAGCGCTGGGCGTCGCGGATCATGCCGCCGATGCCCGGGACGCCGTTGATGGTCTCCGCCGCGACGACGGAGGTGTACGCCACCCCGACCGCGATCCGGACGCCGGTGAGGATCTCGGGCAGCGCCGAGGGCAGCCGTACGGACAGCAGCAGAGCCACCGGGCCGGAGCCCAGGGCCCGCGCGGCTTCGACGAGCTGGTCGGGCACCGTGCGCACGGCGGCCGCCGTGGCGGCGGCGATCGGCGGCAGCGCGGCGATCACCAGCAGCCAGATCTTCGGGGCCTCGTCGATGCCGAACCAGATGACGAGCAGCGAGAGGTACGCGAGCGGCGGCAGGGTCCGCAGGAAGGTCACCGCCGGCTCCAGTACGACGGCCAGCGGCCGGACCGTACCGATCAGCAGGCCCAGCGGCACCCCGGCGAGCACGGCGTACCCGGAACCGGTGGCGATCCGGCCCAGGCTCACCCCCAGGTGCTCCACCAGCAGGTGCCCGCCGACGCCCCGTACCCCGTCGTGCACGGTCGAGGCGAGGAGGAACTGCCGCCACACCTCGCCGGGCGAGGGCACCAGCACCCTCGGCCACACCCCGGCGGCGACCACTGCCTGCCAGGCCGCGAGCAGGACCACCAGCGCCGTGAGCCGCAACGCGCCCCAGCGCAGCGCCTCGTGCAGCCGGCGCCGTCGCGGGGACGGCTCCCCGCCCGGCGGGGCGGCGGGTTCCCGGAGCCGGTCCTGGCCGGTCTGCGTCGTCAGCGCCGTCACGCGCCGGCCCCCGCCCCGGCCAGCGCGCGCAGCCGCGGGGCCACCTCCTCGCCGACCCGGTACGCCTCCTCGAGGTGCGGGTAGCCCGACAGGACGAACTCGTCGATGCCCAGGGCCCGGTACTCGGCGAGCCGTGCGGCCACCTCGTCGTGCGAGCCGACCAGCGCGGTACCGGCGCCCTCGCGGACCAGGCCGATGCCCGCCCACAGGTTCGGCGACACCGTCAGGCGGGCCGCGTCCGCGACCCCGCCGTGCAGGGCCGCCATCCGGGCCTGCCCGGTGGAGTCCATGGCGGCGAACCGTTCCTGCGTCGCCCGTACCGCGTCCGGGGCCAGGCCGGCCAGGATCCGGTCCGCCTCCGCCCAGGCCGCGGCGGCCGTGTCCCGGCTGATCACGTGCAGGCGCAGCCCGAACCGCACGGTCCGGCCCACCGCACGCGCCCGGTCCCGCAGCCGGGCCACCCGCGCGGCGACCGCGGCCGGCGGCTCGCCCCACAACAGCTGTACGTCGGCCCGCCGGGCGGCGACCTCCTCGGCGGCGGGGGAGGCCCCGCCGAAGTACAGCGGTACGGGATGCCGCAGCTCCGGATCGGTGAGCCGGGCCCCCTCGACGCGCAGGTGGACCCCCTCGTGATCCACCTGCTTGCCGTCGAGCAGGGCCCGGAGCACCGCCATCACCTCGTCGGTGCGGGCGTAGCGGGCATCGTGCTCCAGCAGGTCCCCGTACGCGCGCTGTTCCGCCGGATCGCCGCCGGTGACGACGTTCAGCGCGAGCCGGCCGCCCGCGAACCGGCGAAAGGCGTCCGCCTGTTGGGCGATCAGGGTCGGGCTGGCGAACCCGGCGCGGAAGGCCACCAGGAAGCCGATGCGCGTGGTGTGCTGCGCGAGGGCGGAGGTCAGGATCCATGGGTCGACGCAGCCGAGGCCCACCGGCGTGAGCAGCGAGTGGAAACCGGCCTGCTCGGCGGCGCGGGCCACCTGGGCCAGGTACGGGACGTCCGCGGGCCGCCGGGTGGCGGCGCCCGTACGTCCCTGCACGGCGGTGACGCCGCCGGGGTCGCGGCCGTCCCCGCCGGTGGGCAGGAACCAGTGCAGCAGGAGGGGGTTTTCCGGCATGGGTGAACCTCGTCGGAGCGGCGCCGTACTGCGCGCCGACGCCGCGGAAGAGGGCGGTGGCACGTGTACACGGGCAGGGGGGCAGGCGGAACTCCGGCGCGGGAAGGACGCGCTGCGGAGGGTGTGTCACAGGTGCGCGCGAAGGGGGCGCGGATGTCCGTACGGTGTCAGAAGCGGCGGATCAGGAGATCAACAGCCGTGCGTACGGGAGGAGTCGGCCCGACAGAGCATGGTCGAGACACGCAGCAGATCCACGTGACGACGCGATACGAGTACAGGGGCCATGGCCGCATCCTGTCGGTGTCGGGCGGGCTGGGACAAGCGGGGTCCGGATGCTGGACGTCTTCGTTCCGGGATGCGGTACGGGGCGGGCTCAGCGCCGCCGGTTGAACGGCAGGCGGCCGAGCACCAGTGCCATCCCGCAGGTGTCGGTGACCGCCGAGAAGACCAGCCCGGCGCCGATGCCGGCGGAGAGCAGCTGGAACGCCGGGTGGACCAGCAGTCCGAGCACCAGTCCGAGCAGAACGAGCGAGCCCGCGGTGACCCGTACCTGACGCTCCATGGCCCAGACCGACCGGGGCCCCTCGGCGGGGTGGTCGAGGCCGTGCCCGCCGGCCGACCAGGACCGGGTGCCGCCGGCCAGGCTGGTGGACGGGATGCCGTGCGAGGCGAGGGTGCGGGCGGCGTTCTCCGAGCGGGCGCCGGTCGCGCAGACCAGCAGCAGGCCCTTGTCCTCGGCGGCCCGTCGCAGCTCGGGCAGGGAGGGGGCGATCCGGTCGAGCGGGATGTTCACCGCGCCGGGGAGGTGGCCGGAGGCGTACTCGCCCGGCGTGCGGACGTCGATCACGGTGAACTCCTCGGGGCGGGAGAGGACCTGGCCGGCGGTGAGGGTGGCGGGAACGCTCATGGTGGACGGGCTCCTTGCGGGACGTGGAAGGACGTGGACGGACATGGAAGGGCGCGGAAGCGGGACCCGTGCGACGGGGCCGCGGCCGGGCTTCGGGGAGAGCGGGGCCGCGGGATGCGCGACCGCGGGGGAGGGGGCACCGGGGCGGGGATCGCCCGGGGACCGGGGCCCGGCCGGAACCCGTCCGGAGCGGCTGTCCGGAGAACGCCCGTCACGCGAAGGCGCGGCACGGTGCGGAATCCGGGGCAGGGCAGGCGTCAGTTACGACAACAGGAGCGCGACAGGAGGCGCTGGGTGACGGTGACGGCCATGCCGCGGATCATAGGCCCGGCGACGCGATCAGGCCAGCGGCCGCGCCGTCCCGGGCGGTCGCCGGCGGTCCCGGGCGGCCGGGCAACGGCTCCGGCGGCCCGAAGGCGCTGCGCGCACCCGGCCCCCGGGGCCCGGCCGGGCGGCGGGGGGAGGGGGAGTGTCAGCGCTGCGCGAGCGGCAGGTCCGGGAAGCGCGGTCCGGTCGTCGGGGGAGGGACCGCCGTCGGGCCGGGCGCCGGGATGCGTTCGAGGACGCCGCCCGCGAAGACGTCGTACAGCGGCAGCGTCTCCAGGTGGACGTAGCCGATGTGGCACTCGCAGACCGCCAGCGGGCAGGCCCGCGGGCGCAGCGCCGCCCGGTAGGAGCCGTCGTACAGGTTGCCCAGCTCCGTCTTCACGAAGTGGCAGCGGCGGACCGTGCCGTCGCCGTCCACCGAGATCACCGACTCGCCGGTCCGGCAGGGCAGGCCCGCCGAGCGGTGGGGGTGGCGGCTGTACGGGAACAGCGGGTCCAGGGCCGTCCAGCGGGCCGCCTCCGGATCCGTGTAGGTGTGCCCCTCCGCGGCGTTGACCCACAGGTAGACCTGCGGCGGCAGCGCCTCCCGCAGCCGGCGGGCCTCCGCGAGGTGCTCCGGGAGGCCGACGACGCCCACGCTGAAGCGGATTCCGGCGTCCGCCAGCTCCCGGCACCGGCCCAGGAAGCGGTCGTACGGTGTCTGCCCCGGGTGGTACGTGCACCAGAGCGCGAGCGTGTCCGGATCGGCGGCGGCGGTCCACCCGGTGCGGCCGCTCAGGTTCGTCTGGATGGCGACCCGCCGGACGTGCGGCAGGTGCGACAGCTCCGCCAGGGTGCGCCGGTACCAGGAGCGGACCAGGCCCTCGCCCCACGGGGTGAACAGCACCGAGAGCCGGTCCGCGGTGTTCCCGGCGGCCCAGGCGGCGAACCGTTCCAGTGCCGCCCGGTCGGCGGCCAGCGTCTCGCGGCTGTCCCGGCGCTTGGCGAACGGGCAGTACGGGCAGTCGTAGTCGCAGGAGGCCAGCGGCCCCCGGTAGAGCACGGTGAGCTCCCGCGGCCGTTCCGGGATTCCCGCCGAGGCACCCGCCGGGCCCCGCGGGGCCGTCACTTGCGCGCGTACGCGGCCATGGCGGCCCGTACCTCCGCCGAGAACAGCGCCGGACCGACCGCGTCCGAGTGCGCGAGCCCCTCGGGGGTCAGCCGGAGCAGTTCCGGATCGTCCGTCAGCCAGCCGCGCGCCGCGAACGCCGCCAGCTCCGCCGGGAAGTGCTCCCCGGGGCCGCCGCCGAACCGCTCCCGGTACTCCGCCACCGGCATGCCCGCCGCCTGGAGCAGCGACTGCATCAGGTGCCGCCGCCGGGCCTCGTCCGCGTCCATCCACCGGCCGTACTCCGCCCGCGCGAAGTCGGCCCGCGGCCGCGCCACGTAGTCGTCGACGATCGTGCGTATCTCCCGCATGTCCACCGCGTAGTCGAAGGAGTAGTGCAGCTCGGAGGTGTAGGAACGGGCTCCGCAGCCCAGGCCCACCATGCCGTCGGTCTGGCACGCGTAGTCGTCGGCGCCCGCCGCCGGAGCGCCGGGGAGGCGGAACATCCGCATCGACACCTGTTCGTACCCGGCGGCCAGCAGGTGGTCCCGGCCGGTCCGGTACAGGCGCAGCCGCTGTTCGTCCCAGCTTTCGGCGGGATCGGCGGGCTCGCCGGGCCGGCGGCCCAGCGCCGTCAGGGGGCGTACGTACAGCGGGTAGAGGTACAGCTCCTCCGGGCGCCAGGCGAGGGCGGCGTCCAGGGAGTACCGCCAACTGGCCTCGGTCTGGCCCTCGATGCCGTAGATCAGGTCGATGTTCAGCACCGGGATGCCCGCGTCCCGGACCCGGGACAGCGCCGCCTCCACGTCCGCGCGCTTCTGCGGGCGGACCGCCGTCCGCGCCTCCTGCGGTACGAAGCTCTGCACGCCCAGGCTCAGCCGGGTCGCGCCCCGGTCGGCGAGGACCGCGAGGCGGTCCGCCGTGGTGGTGGCCGGCGAGGCCTCCACCGACAGCGGCACCGCCCGCAGGTCGGCGCCCGCGCCCTTCTCCGCGATGTCGCACAGCCGTTCCAGCTCGGAGGCGGTCAGGAACGTCGGCGTGCCGCCCCCGAAGGCGGCCGCCGCGAACCGGACCGGCCCGCCGCCGCCGGCGTCGTCGAGGGCCTCGCGGACCGCGTCCGCCTGGCGCTCCAGCGCGTCGAGGTAGGCGGTGGTCAGCCCCTCCGGGGCGCCGATCCGGGTGAACAGGTTGCAGAACCCGCAGCGGACCTCGCAGAACGGGACGTGCAGGTACAGCGAGAGCGCGTGCTTCGGCTGGTCCGCCCACAGGCCGCGCAGCCCCGGCCGCTCGGGCAGCCGCCGGTACGCCGTCTTGTGCGGGTAGGCGTACACGTAACTCTCGTACGGGGTCGCCGTGCCGGTGCCGGTCGTCATCGTGCCGCCGCCTCCTTCGGTGCTGATACGGGTGCTGCCGGTGCCGGTGCCGGTGCCGGTGCCGGTGCGCGCCGCGGTCGCGGCGGCTCCAGGGAGAACTGGGCGTACGGGACGGTCCACACGGCCTCGTGCGCCAGGCGGTGACCCGTGTAGCCGTCGTCCCCGTACGTCGTCCCGTGGTCGGAGCAGACGATCGCGAAGCACCGGCGGCGCGAACGCATCGCGTCGAACAGCCTGCCGATGTGCCGGTCCACGTACTCCAGCGCCGCCGCGTGCGACTCCCACGAGTCCCCGGCCGCCGCGGTCGCGCCGTCCAGGTGGAACCAGTTGGGCTGGTGCATCGCCGACACGTTCAGGAACAGGAACAGCCGCCGGTCCGCCGGGAGCGCGGCCACCACCTGCTCGGCGCGGGCCACCTGCGCCTCGAAGGAGGCCGGGGACGCCACCCCGAACTCCGGCTCCCAGTGGCTCTCCTGGAACATCCCGGGCAGGACGGAGCCCAGCGCGCCCCGCCGGTCGAAGAAGCCGACCCCGCCCACGCACACCGTCCGGTAGCCCGCCCCGGCCAGCCCCGACACCAGGTCCGGGGTGTCGAACACCCAGGTGCGCCCGGCGGTGCTCTCGCTGCCCGCGAACCGGGCGGCGAACAGCCTCGGGTGCGGGCCCGGTCCGGCCGGAGTGGGCAGGAATCCGGCGAACATCGCCTGGTGGGAGGCGTAGGTGAAGCTGCCCGGAGCGTGCCGTCGCTCCCAGGTGCCGCCGGGCAGGTGCGCGGCGAGGTGCGGGATGCGGCCCTCGGCGGCCAGCCGGACGGCGACGTCGTACCGCAGGGTGTCGAGGGTGACCAGCAGCAGGTCGTCACGGCCGACGACCTCGTTCATGTCGGGGGTGGGCAGGTCAGCGGCGGGCGGTGCGGGGTGCATGGTGGTCCTGTCGTGCCGGGGCGTGTACGGCGGCCAGTTGGGCCGCATAGGTGTCGAGACCCGCGGCGGGCGAGCCGGGAAGCCCGGCGAGCCCGGGCAGCAGGTCCCCGAAGGCGTTGACCTCGCCGACGGCGAACCCCCGCCAGCCGGTGGCGGGCAGCAGGTCCACCCCCACGCAGAGGGTGGCGGGGAAGACGGCCGCGGCGCGCTCGCAGACGGCGAGCGCGTCGCGCTCCCAGCTGCCGCCCGCCGCGGTCACGGCCGCCACGGCGGCGGCGAGGTCGCCGCGCGCGCCGCCGAGGTGCAGGTTGGTCATGGGCCCGCCGGCGGTGCGGACCACGGCGTGCGTGGCCCGGCCCGCGACCGTCACCACCCGCAGATCGGCCGAACGTTCCCCCTGGGAGGCCTTCGGCAGCCAGCGCTCGATGTGCAGCCCGTCGGGGGCGAGCGCGTCGAGGACAGCGCCGATCACCCGCTCGTCCTCGTACCGGCGCACCCGCAGCGAGTTGTGCAGGGCGCCGGAGGGGGAGCGCTCCACCGACGTCGTCGCCCGGACGCGGCCGCCCGCGCCCGCTTCGAGGGCCAGGACGCCGGAGGCCGAGGATCCGTGCGCGAGCTTCACGAACACCCGGCGGAAACCGGGCCGCGCGAGGACCTCCCGTACGTCCGTCCAGCCGCGCACCGGCGCCGCGCCGGGGCCGGAGGTCGGGGAGGCCGGCACCGGGACCCCCGCCCGGTCCAGGGCGTGGTGGCACCGGCGCTTGTCGAACAGCACGGCGAGGTCCGCCGGAGTGGTGAGCAGTCGCCCGCCGGCTTCCGCGACCCCGGCCGCCACGGCCTCCACGGCCGCGGTGAACCGCTCGTACCAGCGGGCGGTGCCCTCCACCCGCGTCGGGTCGGACACCCCGCGCAGCAGCCGCTCGACCTCGGGGTCCTCGCCCGGCGAGTCGATCCGCACGGTCTCGCCCCGCCGGAACTGGGCGCCGCCGCCGAGCACGTCCCGCCAGGACACCACGCGGGCCGCGGGCAGCCCGCGGGCGCGCACGGCCTCCTGGTAGAGCGCCACGCGGCGGCCCGCCGGATTGCCGACGACCGCCGGCGCGGCGGCCGGCAGAGCTGCCGGCGGGCCCGGGCTCACTCCGCCACCGCGACGTACCGGTAGACCGTCCCGTCGTACTCGTCCGCATCGCCCGCTTCCAGGGCGAGGACCACACCGTGCGGCTCCAGCGCCGCGCGCAGCCGCTCCTGGAGGTCCGCGCCGATGTAGTGGTGGTCGAGGTCCAGGCGGGACAGGTGGGCGAGCGAGGCGCCTTCCAGCAGGGCGGTCGCGCCCTCGTCGGTGAGGATGCCCATGGACAGGTCCAGGGTCTCCAGCCGCCCCACCACGGGGGCGCCCGCCACCGCGACGGCGACCGCGTCCTGGATCTCGCTGTTGCGCAGCCCGAGGTGGCGCAGGGCCGGAAGCAGCTCGCCCGACAGGATCGGCGCGAGGTCCTCCGCCCCGGTGTCCGCGCCGTATTCGGAGGTGCCGAGCCACAGGTCGAGGACCTCCAGGGAGGGCAGGTCGCTCGCGGCGGCGCCGCGCACCACCTCCTTGGGCAGGCCGCCGGTCTGCACCACCAGCTTCCGCAGCCCGGTGTGTTTCACGGGCGTCAGCGCCAGCCCCGTACCGCCGCGCACCCCGAACTCGCGCAGCTCCGGGAAGGCCTCCAGGAGCGGGGTCACGTCCGACTGCACGATCCACGAGATCTCGGACTCCTCGCCCTCGATGTCGCCGAGGAAGAGGTGCCGCAGGAGGGGGAAGTCGTCGGCGGCCGCGGCGAGGACGGACACGATGGCCGCGCTGGAGACCTCGTACGACTCCTCCCAGACGCCCACGATCAGCGCGGTGACCCGGCGGGTGTCGACGGCGGCCGTGAAGCGGGCGTACGCCTCGCTCCAGGTCTCCCCGGTGTCGTGCTCGTCGGCGCGCACCCGCCAGGCGACGGCGCCGGCCTCGGGCAGGGCCCGCTCGTCCCCCGGGGCGGGGAAGTCGAAGGCGGGGAGCCCGCCCAGCTCCGAGAGGTGTACGACCTGGCTCATGCGCTGCTCCTGAGGGTGAACGGGCCGATCCGACGAGCGGCCGGTGCGACACCAGTTCTACCAAGGGCCACCGACATCCCGGTCCGCGGGGAAGGGGCCCGCGCACCGCGTACGGACGGGCACCGCGGGTAAGCGCGGGCCATGACTGTCGCGAAGACGAGCGTTCTCGTACTGGACTGCGCCGATCCCGAGGCGCTTGCCGCGTTCTACGCCGAGCTGCTGGGCGCCGAGGTGCGGGCGGGGGACGGCCCGGACACCGTCGAGGTCATCGGCGGCGCCGGCGTCCACCTCGCCCTGTGCCGGGACCACGGCTACGCGCCGCCGAGCTGGCCGCGCCCGGAGGACTCCCAGCAGGCCCACCTGCGCATCCTGGTCGCCGCAGACGACCTGGACGAGGCCGAGCGGGAGGCCGTCTCCCTCGGCGCCCGCCCGCTGGCCGTCGATGTCGGCGAAGGCCCGCGTGACGCACGCCTGTTGAGCGACCCGGCGGGTCACTCCTTCACCCTGGCCGCCACGCACCTGGCCCGCTGAAACCGGTTCGTCGGGGAGGGGCGCGCCTCGTGCCCGCGGCGCGCGCCGCGGCCCGGCTAGGGCGTGCGCGTGGCCAGCAACAGGGCCGTGTCGTCCGGGCGGTCGACGGTGCTGCCCGCCTCGCCGATCAGCCGGTCCGCGGTCTCCGTCAGCGGCGTCGGCCGGGCCGCGGCCAGGGACAGCCGCAGCCGTTCCACCCCGACGTCGATGTCGGTGCCCGGCTTCTCGACCAGCCCGTCCGTGTACAGGGCGAGCACCGACCCGGTCTCCAGGCACAGTTCCGTCACGGGGTACGAAGCCTCGGGGTCGATGCCGAGGACCACCCCGCCCGCCAGGTCCAGCACCTCGGTGCGGCCGTCCGGGTGGCGCAGCAGCGGCTGGGGGTGCCCGGCCCGTACGGCCCGGGCGGCGCCCGTCTCCGGGTCCAGCAGTACGTAGCAGCAGCTCGCGAACTGGCCCGGGTCCAGGTCGATCAGGAGCTGGTTCGTGCCGCTCATGACCTCCTCGGGGCTGCTGCCGGTCAGTGCGAACGCCCGTACCGCGCTGCGTAGCTGGCCCATGGTGGCCGCGGCCGCCACTCCGTGGCCCTGGACGTCCCCGATGACCAGGGCCAGCAGTCCGGAGCCCGTCTCGACGACGTCGTACCAGTCGCCGCCGACGTCCATGCCCAGGGTGCCGGGCAGGTAGCGGCCGACCGTCTGCACGTGCTCGCGCACCGGCAGCCGGTGCGGCAGCAGCGCCGCCTGGAGCCCGCGGGCGAGCGCGGCCTCGCTGTCGTAGCGCCGCGCCCGCTGCAGGGCCTGAGCGATCAGCCCGGCCAGCGCG
Organism: Streptomyces sp. NPDC002044; assembly: GCF_040296725.1. Lineage (NCBI taxonomy): Bacteria > Bacillati > Actinomycetota > Actinomycetes > Kitasatosporales > Streptomycetaceae > Streptomyces > Streptomyces sp. NPDC002044. The sequence goes on along the minus strand of NZ_JBEOXU010000133.1, from coordinate 1,510 downwards.
GTGAGCACCGTACGCTCCTCCGGGCTGAAGCCGCGCGGCGCGTCGAAGCCGAGGATGCACGAGCCGACGGGCCGTCCGGAGGCGATCAGCGGCAGGAAGGCGCGGGCCCCGACATCGGCGTCCAGCGGGATCCCCGGATACGCGGCGGCGAGGTGCTGCATCGACTCGAAGAACAGCGGCCGGCCCGAGGTCAGGGTTTCCACGCCGGGGAGCCGGACGTCGAGCCCCACCCCGTCGAAACGGTCGAGGAAACCGGTGGGGAAGCCGGTCTCCCAGGCGAGGTGCAGGTGCCGCTCGTTCAGCAGGTAGATGGCGAGCTGACGGCCGCCGAAGGCCGGCAGCAGCTCCTCGGTCACCACCGCCGACACCTGACGGGCCGTGACCGCCTCGGTCAGCGCGATGGCGAGGGCCACGGGCCGGTACAGCGTGGAGGCCCGGTCCGCCGCCGAGCCGGGTCCCGCCTCCGGAGCGGCCACCGCCGCGGGCGCGTACGAGGGCTTCTCGGCGGCCCCGACCGTCAGGGTGACCCCGTCGGGCCCCGGGTCCAGGACCACGGACAGCCAGTCCCCGGGCGGGTGCCAGCCGCGCCGGGCGGGGAAGGACACCGACTCGGTGGACATGAAGACGGCCCGGAAGTGGTCCTCGTACGCCGGATGCCCCAGCCAGGGCACCGCCTCCCACAGCTCCCGCCCGAGCAGCTGCGGCTCGCCGAGGCCCAGCAGGTCCTGGGCGGCGGAGTTGGCGAAGTCGATCCTGCCCTGCCGGTCCACGGACAGCACCGCCCGCGCGAGCCGGTCCACGGCCTCGCGGGGGCTCACGTGCCGGGCCGGGGGCCGGAGCAGCACCGGGTCCCCGTCCCAGACCACCGGGTTCCCGTGCGCCGCCAGCCCGGCCAGCTCGCCGGCCAGCCGGTCCGCGGCCTCCCGCAGCCGCTCGCGGTCCACGGCCCCGACCGGGATTCCGGGGGTCGCGGGGCGCAGGGCGAACACGACGCCGAACCGCTGCCCGCCGGAGGTGACCGGCTCGTACAGCGACGCGAAGGGGAACGGCAGCCCGGCCATCAGCTGCGGGAAACGCCGCATGGCCCCCTCGGCGTCGGCCAGGTGCACGGCCTGGCCGGACCGGAACGCCTCGGCCACCGGGTACGGGCGGTTCGCGTGCATGCGCCACCACGGCCGGAACAGCTGGCCCGGGAGCCCGGTCAGCACCGCCATCCGAAGCAGCCCCTCGGTGCCCGAGCGCAGGTAGACCCCGCCCGCGTACCCGCCGACGGCCGCCACACCTTCGGCGGCGGCCCGGGCGAGTGCCTGGGCCGTGGCGGCACGGCCGGGAGCGGGGCCGTGGTCGTACGGTCTCGCCGTCACCCCGTCAGGATGCCCCCTCGGCGGTGGTGGCCGCACCCCGGCGGCGGGGCCGCCCCGCGTCCCCGGCGGGGCGCCCCCCGCGGCCCCGGGCCCGATGGGGAAGTGGGGGGGGGGGGGGGGTGTGGGGGGGGTTGTTGGGTGGTTTA
>NZ_JBEOXU010000132.1:0-17352 GCF_040296725.1 Streptomyces sp. NPDC002044 | reverse complement strand
CCCGCGCCGGGGGGGGGGGCCGGGGCCGGCCACGTGGTGGGGGGGGGGGGGGGGGGGGGGCGCGGGGCTCCCCGGCCGCCGCCCCGGCCCGCGCGTGGGATCGGCTGCCCGCCCGGTCAGCTCCTGGCCGCGAGGCTGGCGGGCCGCATGTCGGTCCAGTGGGTGTCCGTGTACGCGGCGCAGCCCTGTCGGCTGTCCTCGCCGTGCACGGCGGTCCAGCCCGCGGGAATCTCCGCGAAGGCAGGCCAGAGCGAATGCTGGTTCTCGGCGTTCACGAGGACGAAGTAGCGGGCGTCGTCGTCTTCGAAGGGATTGGTGGTGGCCATGGCGTCTCTCCTTGGGTGATGACCGGGGTGGTCGGTACGGGAGTGTGGTGCGGGGTGGGTGGAGCCCGCGAGTCGGGCCGGCTCGGCCGTCGTCGCGATCGCCAGGGCCGGGTCGGCAGGGCCGAAGCCGATGCCCACCAGGTCCCGGACGTCCGGGAGGGGGCCCTCGGGTGTGGCGCTCGCGTGCGGTGCGGACATGCCCATCCTTCCTCGGTCCTACCAATGAAGTTAGGTAAGGCTGGCCTAACATTGCCGATGGGGTGAAGGCTGTCAAGTCGGACTCGGCCACCGCCGCGGGGCGGGGCAACCCCCGGCGCGTGCCACGGGCGTTGGGCACCGCGACGCCCGGGGCGCATCGGCTCCGGGGCGCTCGGCCTCGGGCGGGTGTGGCGGGCGTGACGGGTGTGACGGGTGTGACGGGCAGGGTGGCCGGGCGGGTTGACCCTCCCCCGCTCAGTGGGGAGGAGTTCCTCCCGAGGCGCGTCGTCGGGCACCACCGTCGTGCCGGTGTGCTCGTCGGCGAAGACCTCCAGCACCAGCGCGTGCGGCACCCTGCCGTCCAGTACGTGTGCCATCCGGACCCCGGAGCGCACCGCCCGCAGGCAGCCCTCCGTCTTGGGTGCCATGCCACCGGCCATGGACGGCAGCGGCTTCTCCAGGCCGGACGCCGTCGGGCGGTCGATGACGCTGGTGCCGTGCGGCCAGTCCGCGTAGAGGCACGCGACATCGGTGAGCATCACCAGTTTGTCCGCGTCCAGCGCCTCGGTGAGGGGGGGGCGGCGGCGAGGTGACCCGCAGTCCCGTCGCGAACCGGACCTCCGGCGAGAGGCGTTCGACTAACGAGCTGTTCTGCGGGCCGCCGCCGTGCACGACCACCGGCCGGAGCCCCGCGTGGCGCAGAGCGACCACGTCCTGGGCGAAGCTCTCCTTGAGTGCGTCGCTCACCATGGCGTTGCCGCCGAACTTGACCACGACCGTGCGGCCCTGGAAGCGTTCCAGCCAGGGCAGGGCCCCGATCAGTGTGCGCGCCCGCTGCGCCGCCGACCCGCTCACGGGGCGGGGTGTGCTGTCGTCACCGGGCTTCCAGTTCGTCGATGAGCGTCGTGGTGGTGCGTACGACGGCGCCTCGGGCGGCCGTCCAGCGCAGGGCGAGCGCGTGCTCCTCCTCGGAGGTGTCGGCGACCGCGTCGGCGACGACGAACGGCTGGATGTCGTTCATGAAGGCGTCGGCCGCCGTCAGCAGGACGCCGGAGTGGGCGAACACGCCGCACAGGACGAGCTGGTCCCGGCCCGTGGAGCGCAGGATGCGCTCCAGGTGGCTCCGCAGGAAGGCGTTGTGCCGGGCGTTCGCGATCACGTGCTCGCCCCGGTGCGGGGTCAGCTCCTCGGTGATCGACACGTCGCGGGCCGGTGTCGCCGTTCCGCCTCCCAGCTCGGCGGCGAGGCCCAGTTGCTCGGGCCGTTCGGCCGGCGGCTCGGCGCTGAAGACGACCGGCATGCCCAGGCGCCGGGCGGTGCTCCGCAGCGCGGCGATGTTGCCGACCAGCTCCACGAGGGGGGAGCATTCCCGGGGGAAGGGGTGCAGCTTGTGGTTCTGCATGTTGTGGATCAGGAGGGCGGCCCGGTCGGCGTCGATCGCCCAAGGGGCCACGGAGAGCGGAAGGGTGCCCTGGGTGGGCATGGGATAGGGGTCGATGGCGGCAAGGCCCACGGCTGGATCTCCTCGGTACCGGTGCTCGGCGGACCGGGCCGGTGGCGCGCGAGCGGGACGAGAACCGGCGGAGAACCCGCCCCCTCATCGTCTACTTAGCTTAGCCTAACCTAAGTATCTGTCCGGTTGGTATGTGGGGTGCGGGTGTGGGCCGGCTCTCCGGCCGCCCGTTCCCCGCGTTCGGCACGGTGCCCGTCCCCGCCTCCGGTGCGGCGTCCGCCGCCGTGTCCGGTGGGGTGTCCGGCCGGGTGTCCGGCGCGCGCGTTGCGTCCCGTGTCCGCTCCGGTGCTCAGCCCCGCGGGCCGCTGTCTGCGTCCAGCCCGCTCGCCCGGAGGCCGGGTTGGCCGCCCGGCGACAGGAGCGGGTCGTCGAGCTGGACGATCCGGTATCCCGCCCGGCTGCTCGCGGCCTTGGCCGGCCGGCGCCGCTGGCCGGCGGCCGCCTTCGCCGACCGGGCCCGCTGGGCCGCCGCGATCAGGGCCCCCACCGGGGGCGCCTCGGCGCGCAGCCGGTTGAACCCGCGGATGGAGATCCCGACGAGCGTCGCCGCCGCCGGCCACGCGGCGCCCTTGCGGATCGCGTTCAGCATCAGCTGGAGTGCGGCGGGTGTGGGGGTCGTTCCCGGGCTGAGCCCGTGGGCCTCGGCCAGCGCGTGTGCGGCGCCGAGCGCCGTGGCGAAGCTGGCGTCGAGGTCCAGCCACTCGCGCAGGGTGCGCTCGGGTACGCCCGCCGCGGCCGCGCATCCGGGGATGGTCAATCCCTGGGCGGCTCCGCGCAGGGCGTCCGCCATGCGAGCAATCGTTTCCTCACGCTGGCTGGGCGTGCGTCGCAGCGCGTCGCGCAGTGCCCGGTCCATTTCTTCCTGCGAGCCCAGCCAGGCCACCACCTCGTCGGCCCACTCGTCCTGCTGTGACTGGCGTCGCGCCTTCTCGCGCATCCCCACACCCCCATGTTTAGGTAAGCCTAACCTAAGAATATGGGTGCGGGGATGGAAGGAGGGATCGGGCCGTCGAATATGCCCCCGGAAACAGGCCGGGCCGGCCCGGACGGGAAACCCGCCCGGCCCGGCCCCAACCGGTTTCAGGAAGAGGGGAGTTCCGCCCGGATCTCGCGGGCGGCGGCCACGAGGTGCTCCAGCGAGGCCCGGGTCTCCGCCCAGCCGCGGGTCTTCAGGCCGCAGTCGGGGTTGACCCAGAGCCGTTCGGCGGGGATGGCCTCCAGTCCCTTGCGGAGCAGGTCCGCCGCCTCCCGGGCGGAGGGGATGCGCGGCGAGTGGATGTCCCACACGCCGGGACCGGCCTCGCGCGGGTAGCCGTGCTCGGCGAGCTCGCGCGCGACCTGCATGTGGGAGCGGGCCGCCTCCAGGCTGATGACGTCCGCGTCGAGGTCGTCGATGGCCTGGACGATGTCGCCGAACTCCGCGTAGCACATGTGCGTGTGGATCTGGGTCTCCGGCCGGACGCCCGAGGTCGTGAGGCGGAAGGACTCGGTGGCCCAGGCCAGGTAGCCGGCGTGCCCGTCGGCGCGCAGCGGCAGCGTCTCGCGCAGCGCGGGCTCGTCGACCTGGATGACCGAAGTCCCGGCCGCCTCCAGGTCGTTGACCTCGTCGCGCAGCGCCAGTCCGACCTGGCGCGCGGTCTCACCGAGCGGCTGGTCGTCGCGTACGAAGGACCAGGCGAGCATGGTGACCGGACCCGTGAGCATGCCCTTGACCGGCCGGGAGGTCTGCGCCTGCGCGTACGTCGTCCAGCGCACCGTCATCGGGTCGGGGCGGGAGATGTCCCCGGCCAGGACCGGCGGCCGCACGTACCGGGTGCCGTAGGACTGGACCCAGCCGTGCTGCGTCGCCAGGTAACCGGTCAGCTGCTCGGCGAAGTACTGCACCATGTCGTTGCGTTCGGGCTCGCCGTGTACCAGGACGTCGATGCCGGTCTTCTCCTGGAAGGAGAGGACCTCGCGGATCTCGTCCTTGATGCGCTCCTCGTACCCGGCGGTGTCGATGCGTCCGGCGCGCAGGTCGGCCCGGGCGACGCGCAGCTCGTCGGTCTGCGGGAAGGACCCGATGGTGGTGGTGGGCAGCAGCGGGAGCCCCAGGTGGGCCCGCTGGGCGGCGGCGCGCTCGGGGTAGGGCCGGGAGCGGCGGCCGTCCGACTCGGTGATCGCCCCGGTACGGGCCCGCACCGCCGGGTCGTGGGTGATGGGGGAGGCGGCGCGGGAGGCCAGGTCGGCCCGGTTCGCGGCCAGTTCGGCGCCGATCGCGCCGGTCCCCTGGGCCAGCCCGCGGGCGAGGGTGGTGATCTCTGCCGTCTTCTGGCGGGCGAAGGCCAGCCAGCGCCGGATCTGCGGGTCGATGTCGCGCTCCACGTCGGCGTCCAGCGGGACGTGCAAGAGGGAGCTGGACGCGGCGACGTCGACCCGGTCGGCCAGGCCCAGGAGGGTGCCGAGGGTGGTCAGCGACTTCTGGTAGTCGTTGATCCAGATGTTGCGGCCGTTGACGACGCCCGCGACCAGACGCTTGCCCGGGAGGCCGCCGACCGCGGCGAGGTCGGCGAGGTTCGCCGCGGCCCGGTCGGTGAAGTCGAGGGCGAGTCCCTCCACGGGAGCCTTCGCCAGGACCGGAAGGGCCTCGCCCAGCCGGTCGAAGTACGAGGCCACGAGCAGCTTGGGACGCTCCGTCAGGGCGCCCAGCTCGCGGTAGGCGCGGGTGGCGGCGTTCAGTTCGGCCGGGGTGCGGTCCTGGACCAGGGCCGGTTCGTCGAGCTGGACCCACGCGGCGCCCGCGGCGCGCAGGTCGGCGAGGACCCGCGCGTACACGGGCAGCAGCCGGTCCAGCAGGGTCAGCGGCTCGAAGTCGTCGGCGACCCCGGGGGCGGGCTTGGCCAGGAGCAGGTAGGTGACCGGGCCGACCAGTACGGGCCGTGCGGTGTGGCCGTGGGAGAGGGCCTCGGTCAGTTCGGCGACCTGCTTGGCGGAGTCGGCCGTGAAGGCGGTGTCGGGGCCCAGTTCGGGGACGAGGTAGTGGTAGTTCGTGTCGAACCACTTGGTCATCTCCAGCGGGGCCACGTCCTGCGTGCCGCGCGCCATCGCGAAGTAGCCGTCGAGCGGGTCGGCGGCCACGGCCTCCCGGTGCCGGGCGGGGACCGCGCCGACCATGACCGTGGTGTCCAGGACGTGGTCGTAGTACGAGAAGTCCCCGGTCGGAACCTCGTGGATGCCCGCCTCGGCCAGTTGCCGCCAGTTGGCGCCGCGCAGGTCGCGGGCGGTGTCCCGGAGGGCTTCGGCGCTGACGCGGCCCTTCCAGTAGCCCTCGATGGCCTTCTTCAGTTCGCGGTTCCGGCCCTGACGGGGGTAGCCGTACACGGTGGCCTGTACTGCCGCGGCTGCGGACTCGGTGGTCACGGAACTCTCCTTCGCGAGCGTGTCTCCATGGGCCCGGTGAGGGCGGAGGGCGCGAAGGGTGCCGGAACGGGCGGGGCCCCGGGGTCGCGTACGGCTGGTACGCGACGGGAGGATCCGCCTGAAGCACGCCGACCCGCCCACGAGGTCACCGGGAAACCGCGCGCGGTCGATCGCGCACGGGCAACGGGCAGGTCTTCGGACTCGCGGGCACGCCTGCCGGTCTCCCGGCGGGCACCTACTGGCCGTCGCTTCCCAGACCCGTCCCGGGTCCAGTGCGTATGACGGCGGTCGTTCCCGCTCACCGCTGCGGGGCAGTCCCGGATTCCCACCGGGTTCCCTCTTACGACGCGACCCGTCCGGCTGACGGGGGCGAACCAGCTGCGGGAGCCACACTAGGCCGTGGGACTCGAGGATGAATACAACGGTCCGGATGGCGGACGGTGAACTGGGGCGCCGGCGGGCGCGCGACGACACCACTCGCCGTACCCCCACCGCGTCCGTGCGGTCACCGGCGCACCCTCTGCCCGGAGACCCGCCGGGCCCCCTCGGCCCCGGCCGTACGTGGGGCTGTCGCTCGGCTACGGCGTGAGCGGGGTCGGGTACGCGCTCGGCGCGGCGTCCGTCATCGAGGCGCACGGCACGGCGGCGTTCGGTTACGCGGAGAGCGCCTTCGGAGCCGGCTGTGTCCTCGGCGGCCTGATCACGATGCGCCTGCGCCCCGCCCGCCCGCTGTTCGCGGGCGGACTCGCGATGCTCCTGTTCCCGCTGATGCCGCTCGCGGCCGCGATGGTTCCCGAGCTGCCGCTGCTGATGCCCGGGTGCGGGCTGAGCGGGCTCGGCTGGGCCTTCTGGGGCGTCCACCGGCTCCTGGCGGCCGGGGCCGCGATCGGGCTCGGCTGCGCCCTCGCGCTCCTGGCCGTACGCCCGATCCGCCGCCTGGCGCCGGCGCCCGCCCGAAGGGGCTCCGCGCGTCGGGGCCGCCGCTCAGGCGGCCTGGCTGCCGGGGACGACCGGGGCCGCGGGCGGCGCGGGGGGCTCCTGCGTCTCCGCCTCGGGGACGGGGGCCAGATGCCGTCGCGGCGTCGCCGGCCGCAGCCGGTCGGGATCGAGCATGTGCTCCTCGTAGCGGCCGAGGGCGAGCATGACGCAGAGGAGGAGGGGCGGCACGAGGAGCACGGTGAAGATCACGACGGTCCCTTCGGCAGGGGGTGGCCCCTCGCGCGTGCCCGGTGGGTCGACCGGGAAGCACCGAGGGGGCGTACGTGTCAGCACGGGTGGAGAGTCGGGTGCGGCGCCCGTACGGGTGACCGGGCGCCGCTTCACTGCGTGGGCCGGAGCGTCAGTGGGTGCCCCTGGCCTTCTTCATCTTGTCGCCGGCCTTCGTGGCCATCTCCTCGGCCTTGCCGCTCATCCGCTCGGCGCTGCCTTCCGCCTGCATCTTCCTGTCGTCCGTGGCGCTGCCCGCGGTCTCCTTGAGCTTGCCCTTGACCTGCTTGGCCTTCGCCTTCGCCTTGCTCATGATGAGGTCGTTCCTTTCTGGGGAGATTGGTCACGCAAGCTCACCATGCGTCCGGATCGACCTCGGTGCAATTCGGAGCAAAACGGGCGAATCGCTCCGCGGTGTGCACGTGTCGCGGGCTCGCGCCGACCGGGCCCGGCATGACCCGAAACGAGGTCTCTCAGCCCAGCGTCCCCGCCGCGTACAGGGCGCCGACCGACGCCGCCAGCGTGCCGAGCAGGAGCCGGAGCGCCCGGTCGGGGAGGCGCGGAGCGAGCCGGGCGCCGAGGTAGCCGCCGACGAGGCCGCCCGCGCCGCAGGACAGGCCGAGCAGCCAGTGCGGCGCGATGTCGTCCGAGCCGGAGAACGACAGCAGCGCGTACGTCGCCGCTCCCACGACGGACGTGGCGAAGGTGGCGGCCAGCGCCGCCGGGGCGACGCGCGCGACCGGCATGCCGCGGCCCACGAGGACCGGGCCGAGCAGCGAACCGCCGCCGATGCCGTAGATCCCGCCGACCACCCCCACGGCCAGGGCCAGCGCGGTGACCGTCCGCGGGCGCGGCACGGAGGCGGAACCGGCCGGGCGCCGGTCCGGCCGGAGGGTCCGCACGACGAGCCACAGCCCCAGCGGCAGCAGGAGCACGGCCACCAGTACGCGGAACACGCCGGGCCCGGGCACGGCGAACACCCGGATGACCGCGCCGAGTACGACACCCGGCAGCGTGCCCAGCACCAACTGCCGCACCAGGGGCCCCCGCAGGGCGCCGGTGCGCCGGTACCGCAGGAGCGCCCCCGGCCCGGCGACGACGTTGTACAGCAGGTTCGTCGGGGTCACCGCCGGGCTGGGCACGGCGAACACGCTCAGCTGTACGGGCAGCAGGAACACCGCACCCGACACCCCGACCGGCGCCGTCACGACGGCGATCAGCAGCCCGGCGGCCAGGCCGCCGAGGACCGTCCCCCAGTCCACCCCCGGCCGCTCAGCCGCGGTCGACGTGCACGCTGGTGGACTTCACGCGTGCCGTGGCCCGCACGCCGACTTCGAGCCCCAGCTCCTCGACCGCCTCCCGGGTCAGCAGCGACACCACCCGGTGCGGGCCCGCCTGCACCTCGACCTGGGCCGACACGTCACCGAGCCGGATCCCGGTCACGATGCCGGGGAAGGCGTTGCGGGCGGAGATGCGGGACGGGTCCTCGTCCTCGGCGCCCTCCCGGGCGGCCTCCACGCAGAACGCCGCCAGGTCCGGGCCATCGACGATGCGGCGGTTGGCCTCGCGCCGGGTGGGGAAACGCCCGGCGTCCGCCCACCGCCTGGCGGTGTCGACGCTGACGCCCAGCAGCCGCGCCGCCTGGCCGATCGTGTAGGACTCCATGCGCCTCACCCTACTCAGCGGCCCCACCCGCCCGGCCACTGCCCGGGGCCCGTGCGCTGCGCCAGCCCGGTGAGGCGGACCCCGCATCACCGGAAGGAGGGGATCCGGTACGCCTCCGCGTCGTGCCCGGTGTGGGCGAACGCGGCGAACGCGGCGGACGCGAAGGCGGCGTCGGGGCGGTGGCTCACCGTCAGGAAGGCTCCCCCCGTCGCGCGGTCACCTGTCTCCGCCTCCCGCCGCCGCGCCCTGGACTGCACCCAGCGCGCGCTGCGGCTCCCGAACGGCGGGCTCACACCGGGCAACGACCCGGAGCACGGGTGGGGCCCGTACGCCCCGGGCGGGGCACGGGGCACCCGGTCCCCGCCCGGCTGCGTCCCCGCTGGCGGGGCACCGACCCGTGGTGTCCGCTGGAGGGGTGAGCCCTCTCCCCGAGCGCGGCTGGTGGGCCGGGCTCCCGCCCGCGGCGGGAGCCGCCGTCATGGCGGCCGGCATCCTCTCCGTCGGCCTGGAGCTGGTCGGGCGCGAGGTGCTGTCCCTGGCCGCACTGGCCGTCGCCGTGGCGCTGTGGCTGGTGCTCGGCATCGACTTCGCCACCCGGCTGATCGGCGACCGCGGCCGCTTCCGGGCCGAGGCGGACACCCCGGCGGGCCTGGCCGCTGTCGTCGCCACCACCGTGATCGGCACCCGGATCTCCGGGCTCGGCCGGCAGGGCGCCGCGGCCGCACTGCTCGTGGTCGCCGCCGCGCTGTGGCCCTGGCTGATGGTCCACGTCGTACGCCACTGGCGGCGCCGGATGCCCGGCGTCGCCTTCATGGTCTGCGTGGCCACCCAGGGGCTCGCCGTCCTGGCGGCGGTTCTCGCCGCCGCCCTGTCCCGTACCTGGCTGGACCGGGCGGCGCTCGCCGCCTTCTGCCTCGGACTGCTGCTCTACGCCCGGGCCCTGGGCCGCTTCGACCTCCGCGAGGTGGCCGGCGGAGCCGGTGACCACTGGGTGGCGGGCGGCGCGCTGTCCATCTCCGCCCTGGCGGGCTCCAAGCTCACGGAATCACCCGTGTGGACGGGGCCCGCGCACGAGGTCCTGCGCGCCGTCACGCTCGTGACCCTCGCCCTGTCCCTCGCCTGGTACGCCGTCCTCCTCGTCGCGGAGCTGCGCCACCCCCGGACGCGGTACGACGTCCGCCGCTGGGCGACGGTGTTCCCGCTCGGCATGACCGCCACCGCCTGCCTCTCCGCCGCCGGCCCGGTGGGGGTCGGCTGGCTGCGCCCGCTGGGCGAGGTGCTGCTCTGGATCGCCGTGGGCGCCTGGCTGCTGACCCTCACCGCCATGGTCACCTCCCGCCGGGCGGGGCGGCCGGGCTGAGTTCCGTACGCCTCCACCACCCCAGGACCGCCACCCAGACCAGCAGGGCGACCGCCGCCAGCAGCGCCCACCGCGACCCGTGCCGCAGCATCAGCAGGCCCCCGGACAGCGCCCCGCAGACGAGCGCCCCGACCGACACCAGCCGGCGTACGGAAGCCGCCCCCCACGGATCGGCGGCGAGGCCGGTCAGGGTCCGCGTGACGACGGTGGTGGTCAGATCGGGGACGCCGAGCCGGTGCACGACCGCGTTCTGCAGCCCCATGCCCAGGGCCAGCAGCGCGACGACCGCCAGCTGACCGGCGCAGCCCGCCGTCATCGCGAGGGCGGCCGCCACCAGCAGGGCCTGCACCGCCACCAGCGGCCCGAACGCCCGCTCCGCCGTCCCGCCGGGGAGCAGCCGCCCGGCCGCCCCGGCGCCGACGACGAAGGCGCCGAGTGCCAGGAGGGTGGCCGGGGCCGAGAGCGTGCGGTCCCCGGCGAGCGCGAAGCCGAGGAAGACCACGTTCCCGGTCATGTTCGCGACGAAGGCGTGGTCGAGCCCGAGGTAGCTCACCGCGTCCACCACCCCGCTCACGAAGGTGAGCACGACGAGCAGCGGCGGCAGCACCCCGTGCGGGCCGCCGTGCTCCTGTGGACCGGGCGGGAAGAGCAGGGCGGCCAGGGGCCGCAGGATCCCGCGACGGGTGCCTGACGTCATGAAGTCCTCCCGTGTCCGTCTGTGCCCTGCCGTGCGCTGCCCGGCCCCGCGCTGCCCTGCCGTGTCCTGGACCGCCCTGCGCTGACGCACCGTGCCCCGCTGCATGGTGCTGGCCCCGGCCGCCGCATCCCGCGCGACCCGCCGTCGCCTCCGCCGCGAGACCCCACCGGCCCCATCCGCCCCGCCCGCCGTCTCCTGTGGCGGTCACGGCTCCCGCTCAGTAGGGTCCCGGCATGGCATACACGTTCCAGGTGACCATCGACTCCGCCGCCCCGCACGCCCTCGCCGACTGGTGGGCCGACGCGCTCGGATGGGAAGTCGAGCCGAGCGACGAGGCGTTCATCCGGGGCCTGATCGCCGCGGGCCACGCGACCGACGAGGACACGACGACCCACAACGGCGTGCTCGTCTGGAAGGCGGGCGCCGCCATCCGTCACCCGGAGGGCCTGGAGCGCGCGCCCCGCGTCCTGTTCCAGGCGGTCCCCGAGCCGAAGACGGTCAAGAACCGCGTCCACCTGGACGTCCGCACCGGGCCGGACGAGGACCACAAGAGCGTCGTCGAGCGGCTCCTCGCCAAGGGCGCCACCTTCCTCCACGAGGGTCACCAGGGTCCCAGCGTCTGGACGACGATCGCCGACCCGCAGGGCAACGAGATCTGCATCTCGAACTGACACCTCCGCGGCAGGGGAGCCGCATGAACACGACCTCGACGCGAACCAGCTCCGGCACGGCCCTCGGCGTCCCGCTCGTCGTCGTCTCCGGTGCGGTGCCGTGCCGTGCCGTGCCGTGCGTCGCGAGGCGGAGGATCACGACTCGCACCGGACGTACGTGCGTGGTCCGCCAACGCGGCGAGGTGCCGTGCCGGGCGCCGCGACCCGGTGGACCTCTCCGGCCACGGCACTACGCTGCTGCCGTGAACGTCATCCTCTTCGGCGCGACCGGCATGATCGGCCGGGGCGTCCTGCGCGAATGCCTCCGCGACGACTCCGTCGAGAGCGTCCTCGTGTTCGGCCGCACCCCGCTCGGCGTCACCCATCCCAAGCTCCGCGAGCGCGTCCAGGACGACCCGTCCGACCTGTCCGCGCCGGACCTGGACCCGACCGCGTACGACGCCTGCTTCTTCTGCCTCGGCGTTTCCTCCGTCGGCATGAGGGAGGAGGCGTACCGGCGCGTGACGTACGACCTGACGCTCGCGGTGGCCCGTCCCCTGGCCGCGGCCAACCCCGCCCTGACCTTCGTCTACGTCTCCGGCGAGGGCACAGACAGCACCGAGCGCGGCCGCTCCATGTGGGCCCGCGTCAAGGGGCGCACCGAGAACGCCCTGCTGGAACTGCCCTTCCGGGCCTACATGTTCCGGCCCGGGATCGTGCGGCCCATGCACGGCGTTGCCTCCAAGACCCGCCTCTACCGCACCCTCTACGCCGTGACCGCGCCGCTCTTCCCCCTGCTGCGGCGGATCGCGCCGGACCTCGTCACCACCACCGAGGACCTCGGCCGTGCCATGATCGCCGTCGCCGCACCGTCCGGCGCCGGTGTGCCCGGACGCATCCTGCGCCCCCGGGACATCAACCGGCTGGGAGCGGGCTCCGACCCGTCATAATCGAGTACCGGCAGATCCTCCCGCACGTGAGAATGAGCCATCTCAATCCGGGAGGAACCCCATGAGCCAGGACCGCCTGACTCTGCACGACCTGATGCCCGCCCAGGAACTGGCCGCCTCGATCGACGCCGGATACGTGACGCGCAAGGCACACCCCGAACTGCCGCTGTCCCTCTACACGTACACGCGGACGGCCCAGTACGAGCGCGTCTGGAACCAGGTCACCACCCGCTGCCGGGGACTCGTCGCCGACGACACCACCGGTGCGGTCGTCGCGCTGCCGCTGCCGAAGTTCTTCAACGTCGGCGAGCACGAGTCGGGGCAGCCGTACGCGCCCGCCCTGCCCGACGAGCCGTTCGAGGTCTACGACAAGGTCGACGGCAGCCTCGCGGTGCTCTTCCACTACGCGGGCCGCTGGCGGGCCGCCTCCAAGGGTTCCTTCACCAGCACCCAGGCCACCTGGGCGCAGCGCCACCTCGACGCCAGGGACACCACGGCCCTCGTGCCGGGCACGACCTACCTCGCGGAGGTTCTCTACCCGCAGAACCGCATCGTCGTCGACTACGGCGACCGGCGCGACCTCGTGCTCCTCGCCGCCTTCACCACGGACGGCGCCGAGGTCCCGCTCGCGGAGGCCGCGCCCCGCTGGGCGGGGATCGGGTCCGTCGTCACGGTGTGGCCCGCGATGCCCCTCGCCGAGCTGATCGCGCTCGCCGACTCCAACACCCTGCCCGGCGGCGCCGCCGCGACCGGCACCCAGGCCGAGGGCTTCGTGCTGCGCTTCGCCTCCGGCGTGCGCGCCAAGGCCAAGCTCTCGGAGTACGTACGCCTGCACAAGGTGCTCACCGGTGTCACCGAGCGGGACATCTGGCGGTCCCACGGCGTCCAGCGGTTCGCCGGACTGCCCGCCAGGCAGCTCGCCCAGGGCCTGAACTGCCGGATCGAGGACATCGAGACGGCCGGCGGGAAGCCGCTCGACGCGCTGCTGGAGCAGGTGCCCGACGAGTTCGACACCTGGGTCCGCGCGGTCGTCACCCGCCTCGAGGACGAGGCCGCGCTCCGCGAGCGCGCGGTCGAGGAGGCGTACGCGGGGCTCGCGCACCTGGCCGCCGACCGGGGCGCCTTCGCCCGCGCCGCCAAGGCACTGCCCGACGGCGGGATCCGCGCGGCGATGTTCCTGCGCCTCGACGGAAAGTCCACCGACCTCGTCGTCTGGCGCTTCGTCCGGCCCGAGGCCGCCGACCCCTTCACGAACGACGAGGAGAACTGAACCGTGTCCCAGGAGACACCCGAGCCCGTGGCCGAGGAGACCCCGCTGCCCGTCGTGCACGTCATGACGGGCCTGCCCGCCTCCGGCAAGACGACCGCCGCGCGCGCCCTGCAGGCCGAGGCGGGCGGGCGCATGCGCCGCGTCAACCTCGACGACCTGCGGAGCATGCTCGACCTGCCCGACCCCGGGCGGAGCCGCGGCTTCGCCCACGAACAGACCGTGCTGGCCGTCCAGGACGCTGCGCTCCGCGCGGCCGTCGACGGCGGTTTCGACGTGGTCGTCGACAACACCCATCTGACCAAGCACATCCCCAAGCGGCTCCAAGCGGCCGTCGGGGGCCTCGCGACCTTCGTCGTGCACGACTTCACCGACGTCCCGCTGGAGGAGTGCCTGCGCCGGGACGCCGCCCGCGAACGCCCGGTCGGCGAGGAGATCATCCGGATCCTGGCCGAGAAGCACCAGAAGGCCCGCAAGGGCGGCTGGCGGCTGACGGCGCAGTGGATGAACGGCGGATCCGGCGCGGCCGGGCCGCCCGTGACGGAGTACGTCCCCGATCCGGCGCTGCCGTCCGCGGTGATGTGCGACATCGACGGGACGCTCGCGCTGACCGGCGACCGCGGCCCGTACGACTTCTCGCGCTGCGAGCTCGACCTGCTCAACGAGTCGGTCAAGCACGCCCTGGACGCCTTCCGGCGTGCCGACGGCGACACGATCGTGCTGCTGTCGGGGCGCGGCGAGGAGCACCGGACGCGGACCGAGTCGTGGCTGCGCCGGCACGAGGTGCCGTACGACGAGCTGTGGATGCGCGCGGCCGGCGACGGGCGCCGCGACGACGTGGTGAAGGCGGAGCTGTTCGACGCGCACGTGCGCCACCGGTACGCGGTGCGGATCTCGCTCGACGACCGGGACCGGGTGGTCGCGGTGTGGCGTCGGATGGGCCTGCCCACCTGGCAGGTCAACTACGGGGACTTCTAGCCGTGGCCCGCGTGCTCGTCGTGGACGGCGCGAACGTGGTCGGCTCGGTACCGGACGGCTGGTGGCGCGACCGCCGGGGCGCGGCGGAGCGCCTGCGCGACCGGCTGGCCGGGTGGGAGGGCGGGGAGGAGGTCGTCCTCGTCGTCGAAGGAGCGGCCCGGGGCGTCGAGTCGGTACCCGGGGTGCGGGTGGACTCGGCGCCCGGAAACGGCGACGACCGGATCGTGGAGCTGGCCGCGGCCTACGCGGAGCGCGGCTGCACCGTGGTCACCGCCGACCGGGAGCTGCGCGAGCGGGTCCGGGCGTACGGGGCCGAGTGCGTGGGCCCGCGCGCCGTGCGCCCGGCACCCTGAGCGGGTACCGGGCGCACGGGAGCCGGGCCGGGGGCCGGATCAGCGGCAGTACTTCACCGGGGAGAGGTTCTTGACCCAGCGGGCGGCGACCCAGCGGTCGTCGTCACCGGCCCTGACGTCGTCGCGGCTGTCCTGACGGCTGTCCTCGCGCCCGTCCTGGCGTCCGTCCTGACGGCCGTCCTGACGACCATCCTGACGGCCGTCCTGACGGCCGTCCTCGCGTCCGTCCATGCCGCCGTTGCCGTTCTCCATGTCACCGTCGCGGTCGTCCAGGCGGTACCACAGGCGGTTGCCGTCGACCGACTCGCCGTACTTCTTGCACTCGATCTCGACCTTGCGGTTCGGGGACACCTGGCCGACGATCCGCGAGCGGGTGGACGGCTTGCTGCGGACCTTCAGCGGGCCCTTCGAGACGACCCGGCCGACGGCGTGGCCGTCGAGGACCGCCGCGGCCTGTGACGGGGCTCCGGCCATCGGGTTCTCGTCCGCGATGGCGGCGCCCGTCCCGACCAGGCCGAGCACCAGGCTTCCGGCGGCGAGAGCGAGGATGGTCCTGGTGGGCTTCAGCATGAGCCGGCTCCTCTACGAAGACATCCACCCGGCCGCGACGTGCGGCGCGGGACGGCAACCAGGCGG
This sequence comes from Streptomyces sp. NPDC002044, assembly GCF_040296725.1. Taxonomy (NCBI): domain Bacteria; kingdom Bacillati; phylum Actinomycetota; class Actinomycetes; order Kitasatosporales; family Streptomycetaceae; genus Streptomyces; species Streptomyces sp. NPDC002044. Next base: position 2,154 of record NZ_JBEOXU010000132.1, on the reverse strand, counting down.
CTGCCAGGGTCGACTATGACGACGCGGGACCCGGCAGCCCCGCTGACTCACCGCCGTTTAGCCCGAAATGCCCAATCTGCACCCCGAGGGTGAGCCCGGCGTGCCGTCGCGCCCGGAACGCGTGGCGCTCGTACTCAGACGGCTGGGTCCAGGTACTCAGGAGAACCGCGCCTCCCGCTCGCTACGGTGAGATCCACACGGGGGTCCGGCGAAGGACTGACGAGGGTTCAGGGGGCGGTCATGCGGCGTACGCGCGCGTTGGCGGGGGCACTGGGCGGGACACTGGCGGGGGCGCTGGCCCTGGCGGGATGCGGGGCCGGCGGGGACACCGCCGCGAAACCGGGGCCGGGTCCGACGGCCACGGCCACGGCGTCCCCCACGGCGACGGGCGCGCCCGGCGGCACTCCGGCGCCCTCCGGCTCGACGCCCCCCGGCACCCTGCCCACGGCGTACACCTTCACGGCCGACCCGGCCCGCGTCCCGCGCACCGGGGAAGAAGCCCGGCGCCTGACCCGCGCGGCCGCGCTCGACCCGGACTCCTGGTCGGCGGGCATGGTGGCGCACGACCCGTACGAGAGCGGCGGCAGCCGCCCGGTCCTCTCGGCCGACTGCGTCTGGTCGCGCGGCGGCCTGCCGGCCGACGTGCTGGACAGCCACACCCGGAAGATCGACCTGCCGGCCAAGGACGGCAAGGGCCGGCTGCTCGGCTCCGTCACGCTCACCGTGCACCGGGACGCGGCCGCGGCCGACCGCGACATGAGTGACACCGTGCAGCAGAGCTTCCGCTGCCCAGACCAGGACCTCGGCGGCGGACAGTTCCTCCGCGGCCTGATGTCGATGCACCAGCCGAAGGAGTCGGTGCTCAACGCCGACGCCTCGATGTTCGAGTCGGGAACGTACGCGTCCGCCGAATCGGGCGGCCCGCAGTCCTACGTGTGGGTCAAGTCCCGCATCGGAACGGTCGTGATGGCCCTGTCCGTCAAGGGCGCCCAGGGGTACACGGTCCGGGACCTGCTGCCGCTGGCCGCCGAGGGCGGGGCCAAGGCCCTCTACCGCGTCGAGCTGGAGCTAAAGTGAGCGCCCGCACCCCCTCGGCCCGCACCCCCTCGGCCCCGACCCCGTCAGTCCGCCCCCCGTCCGGCGGGGGACCCCGCTGATGCAGCCGCTGCACCCCACCGACCCCGCCCGGGTCGGTGGCTACCGCACGCTGGGGCGGCTCGGCGCCGGCGGCATGGGGGTGGTCCTGCTCGGCCGCTCCGCCGGTGGGGCGCTGGCCGCCGTCAAACTGGTCCGGGCCGAGTACGCCGACGACCCCGCCTTCCGCGTCCGCTTCCGGCGGGAGGTCGCGGTCGCCCGCAAGGTCCGCAGCCGCTGGGCCGTGCCGGTGGTGGACGCCGACACCGAGGCCCCCGCGCCGTGGCTCGCCACGGAGTTCGTCCCCGGGCCCGCGCTCAGCGACGCCGTCGCCCGGTCCGGCGGGCTTCCGCCGGACAGCGTCCGCTTCCTCGGGGCCCGGCTGGCGGAGGCACTCGGCGCCGTCCACGCGGCCGGTCTCGTCCACCGCGACGTGAAGCCCGCGAACGTGCTGCTCGCCACCGACGGACCCCGCCTGATCGACTTCGGGATCGCGCGGGCCCTGGACGACACCGTGCTCACCGCCACCGACGTCGTGATCGGCTCGCCCGGCTTCCTCTCCCCGGAACAGGCGCAGGGCGGGCACGTGGGGCCGCCGAGCGACATCTTCTCTCTCGGGTGCGTGCTGGCGTACGCGGCCACCGGACGGCGCCCGTTCGGCTCCGGCCCCGTGGAGGCGATGCTGTTCCGTACGGTCCACGACACCGCCGACACCACGGGCATCCCACACGGGCTGCTGGACGTGGTCGCGGCCTGCCTCGCCAAAGCGCCGGCCGACCGGCCGACGGCCGCGGGACTGCGGGACGCGCTCCTCCAGGACACCGACGGCCCCTGGCTGCCGGGCCCGCTGCTCCAGCTGATCGCCGAACGCTCCGCGTCGATGCTGCAGTTGCCCGACATCGAGCCGACCCGGACGACCACCCCGACCGGGCCGGCCGCCCCCGCCGACACCCCGCCCGTGCCTCCGCACGCGCCCGCGCGCCCCCGGCGCCGGGTCCTGCTCGGCGCGGCCGCCGCGAC
>NZ_JBEOXU010000131.1:0-17541 GCF_040296725.1 Streptomyces sp. NPDC002044 | reverse complement strand
GGCCACGCACCGGCGGCGCGGGTCCCGCCGCCCAGCTCCAGGGCGTCGCGCAGCGCGACGGACCGGACGGCCTGCCAGCGCCGCTCCAGGCAGCGGGCGCACCCGCCGACCGGGCCGACGACGGCCTGGTGCCCGTACAGGTGAACGACCACGGCGCCGGGGGCCTTCGGCCCGGTCGGGCCGTCGTCGGCGAAGGCATCGCGCAGCCCCAGCGCGGACAGGGCCACCCGGGGGCCGCCCAGCCGGTGCAGCGCCCGGTCGAGTTCGGCGCCGAAGCGGGCCGCGGCCTGCGCCCCGAGCGCGGCCGCGACCTCCGCCCCGGCCGTGACCAGCCGCAGCCGGGGGATCCCCGGGGCGTCCGCTGTCCCGGCGGAACGGGCAGCCCCGGCGGAACGGGCGGCCCCAGCCGAACCGGCGGCCCCGCCCGCCCCGGCCGGCTCGCGAACGTCAGCGTGCATCGGCCGGCTCCCGCTCCGCCGTGAGCAGCACCCGCGCGGTGTGGAGGCCCGCCGAGGCCAGGTCCGGCGCGCCGGTGGGGACGGCGTACGCGTCGCGGCCCGCCGCGCGCAGCCGCTCCAGCACCTGCGGCCAGGCGGTGACCGCAGGGGCGGCGGAGGCGGCAGGACCGGCGGACGCCCCCGCGGGGGCCGCGGTGAGGGAGCGGGCGTCCAGATCGCGCAGCAGCGGCGCGCCGGTGTCGGCCGCGGCCACCCCGGCGGCGTCGTCGTTCTCGTACTGCGCCGCGCCCAGCAGGTCGCGCAGCGCGGCCACGGCGGCCGCCCGCCGGTCGAGATCGCTGCCGACCGCCCAGCGGCCGCCGGCCCGTGCGAGAAGGACGCAGACTCCCGACCGCGCTGCCTCCCCGAGGTCCAGCAGCTGTACGGCGAGCCCCAGGCGCTCGGCGGACCGTACGAGGAAGGTCAGCTCGGCCCCGGTGTCCGCCTCCCCGTCGGGGCCCGACGGGTCGGGCAGCGGTACCGGGGCGGCCGGAGCGCCGCGCACCGCCCGCAGCAGCGCGTCGTACGCGAGCGCCGAGAGCAGCCCGGCCGCGGCGGCGTCCGCCGGGGACGCTCCGGCGCCCGCACCGGCCCGGGTGCGCTCGAAGAGCCGGTCGGCGTTGTGCGGCCCGAACGGGCGCACGGCTCCGGCCGGGACCGCTACGGCCTCCCCGGTGACCAGCGAGACGGCCCGCTCGTACGCGTCGGCCTCGCCCGGCAGCCCCGAGGCGATGGCCAGCGCCGACGCGCGGACCGCGTCGCCCGCCTTCGCGGCGGTCGGGCGCGCCGGTACGACGTGTTCGGCGTACTCGATCGCGGCGGCGTCCAGCGCCCGCATCCGGGCCCCCGCCACGTGGTGGACGTCGAAGGCGGCGACCGCGCGCCGCTCCGCGTGCCCGAGGCCCAGCTCGACCACGCTCAGCTTGAGCGGGATCTGCGTCAGTGGTTCGTCCGCGTACCGGGTGAACACCCCCGTGTAAGGGCGGACCAGGGCGGAGCGCCGGTTCAGCTCCTCGACGAGCGCGTCGGCGTCGCGGGCGGTCTCCAGCGTCGGCAGGGCGGGTGCGCCGGAGCGGCCGGCGGTGCTGAGGTCGACGGGCGGTACGGCCGGCCCCGCCGGCCCGTCTGCGGTGTGCCGGGCGCAGAACGGGCAGCGCGGGTGCGGCAGGAGCGGTTCGCCGGTGACGTCCAGCGAGGCCGTGTCCTGGATGAGGAGCCGGTCCCGGGTCTCGGGCGGCAGGGCGCCCGACGCGGCCCGGAAGACCTCGTAGCCCAGGAGGTTGCCGATCATCGCGGACAGCGGACGGCCCCTTGCGGCTCCGGTGCCGGAGCCGGTGCCGGAGCCGGGACCGCCGCCCGGCAGGGCCAGCGCGCTCCACAGGTCGGCGGCGACGCCCGGGTCGCGGCCGGCGGCCGACCCCAGGCGCAGGGCCGCGCAGGCCCAGCAGCCCGGGGCGGCATGGGTCATCAGCGGGCCGACGACGGCGTCCGAGCCGTAGGTCCAGGCGGGCAGCAGGGTGCGGCCACGCGGCACCCCGGCCCGCAGCAGCGGCAGCAGCCGGGCCGGGGCGGCCGGGCCGCCGGTGACCACGACCACGTCGTAGCCTTCCAACTCGGCCCAGCCGAGCGGCGGTTGCGCGGGCTCGCGCCCGGGCAGGGTGTGCAGGTCGACGGGACAGCCGTCGGCGGCGGCCTCGGCCGCGTCGGCTTCCGCGGCGGCGGTGTCCAGGCCGGGGCTCACGCCGACGGCCGCGCAGCCGTTGCGTATGAGGGACGCGGCGCACCAGCGGGCCACCTCGTCCTCGCCGAGCACGGCGACCCGGGTGGCGCGGAACCGCAGGAAGCGGGCCTCGGCGTCGTCGGAGTAGTGGTCCACGTACGCGATCTGCGGGGCGAACCGCCGGGCGACGTCGGCGGCCGGGCCGTCGTGCGCGGCCGCGTCCCGCGGGGCTTCGGCCGGCCGGGCGAAGTCCCGTTCGTACAAGGTCCTGACGAGCTCACCGACCATGGCCCGCTGTGCCTCGCCGAGGCCCCGGCACAGGTCGGCGACGGTGTGTTCGCCGGTCAGGTGGGGAACGATCAGCGTCGCGAACCGGTACGCGGACTTCGCCGTCAGGCGGAAACCGCCGTCGGCGTTGTGGAACAGGACGCCGTCCGGCGTCCGGGTGAAGAGCACGTCCCGGCGGATCCTGGGACGGGTCGAGGAAACGGCCTGGTAGCCGGCGTGGGCCATGGGACACCCCTGGGTGCGGTCTGTGCGGACGGGGGAGGGCGGTGCGGTGACGGGCCGATGGGAGGACCGGGGGAGAGCGCGGAGCGCAGGAGGGAGCCACCGCCGGTGGCCGGAGCCCTCGTTGGCGGGCGGTGGGACGGCGCGGGGCTCAGCGGGGCGGCGCGGCCACAGCGGCCGCGCCGTCGGACCGCCCGTGCCAACGCGCGTAGACACGGAGGAAGTCGTGCAGCCGGTACGGGCGGCCGGGTGGGCCGTCCTCCAGCAGCCCGGCCTCCACCAGCTGTTCGAGTACGGACTCGCCGGCGGCGGCGGACAGATCGGCGCCCTCGTCGAGCCCGCCGAGCCGCAGGAAGGCGGCGCGGGTGTCGGGCGCCAGCGTGTCCAGCGCCCGGCCGAACACCTCGGGCACCGACAGCCGGGCGTCCTCCGCGAGGGCCAGCCGGGCCGGCGGGTCCTCGGCGAGCCAGTTCGCGCAGTCGGCCACGGCCAGTCCGGGCCGGGTCAGCAGCCGGCCCGCCGCGATCCGCAGCGCCAGCGGGAAGTGCCCGCAGACGGTGGTGAGCCGTCGCGCCGCCCCCCGCTCCGCCGCGAGCCGCTCGGCGCCGACGAGCCCGCTGAGCAGGGCGTACGCCTCTTCGGCCCGCAGCGGGCCAAGGGGAGGCCGCGGCCCAGATCCTCCCGGCGGCCGGCGCACCCGCCGGAGCCCCCGGCGAGGCCCCGCACGCCGGCGAGACCGGCCTTCCCCAGCGCAGGCGCGGCCGCACCCTGGCCGCCGCCCACCCCGAGGGCCCCGACGCCGCCGGCGCTGCGGCCCGTACGGGCGGTACGGCATCCGGTACGCCCACCGGAGCCTCCCGGTCGGCCGCCCGCTTCGGCAGCTTCCGACAGGCGGTACGCGCGACCTCCGCGACTCCCGACGCGGCCGCGCCGCCCGAGCAGCCCCCGGCCCCCGAGCAGCCGACGGACGCGGCACCGTCCACGGCCGCCGAACGGCCCACGGCCCCCGCTCAGCCGACGGCCCCCGCGCCGTCCTCGAACCCCACGCACCCGGAAGGCAACACGGAATGACCGGCTCCACCACCGACGAGACGCTCAGCTGGCTCCTGGAAGGGCTCCTTGAGCGCACCCCCGGCGCCCGGCACGGCCTGGTGCTCTCCCGCGACGGCCTCAAGCTGTGCCGCACCCCGGAGCTCTCCGTCGACCAGGCCGACCAGCTCGCGGCGATAGCCGCCGGCATCCAGAGCCTCTCGCACGGCGCGTCCATCGAGTTCGGCGACGGGACCGGCGGAGTCCGCTCCGCCATGGCCGAGTTCTACGGCGGCATCCTCTTCATCGTGGAGGCCGGTGAGGGCGCGCACCTCGCACTGGTCGCCGACGAGGACGCCGACGCGGGCCTCGTCGGCCACAACATGTCCGAACTGGTCGAGCAGCTCGGCGAGCATCTCATCGCCCGGCCCCGGGGATGAGCGGGAGCACGAGCAGGCCGGGCCGGGACGACTCCCCGGACCGGCTCTACACCCTCACCGGCGGTCGCAGCCGCGCCGGCTCCGACGCCTTCGACCTGGTCACCCTCGTCGTCGCCGAATGCGACCCGACCCCCGGGATGCAGTCCGAGCACGCCGCGATCCTGCGCATGAGCCAGTTCCCGACGGCCCTGGTGGAGATCGCGGCCGAACTGGGGCTGCCGGTGTCGATCGTGCGCATCCTCCTCGCCGACCTGCTCGGCACCGGCAAGATCAGCGCCCGGCACCCGCGTTCGGCGTACCGCCTTCCCGACCTCGACATCCTGGAGCAGGTGCTCGTTGGACTCCGCAATCTCTGATCAGCGCGAAACCCGCCAGACCCTGCAGAGCACCGCCGACAACGGTCTGAAGATCGTCATCGTCGGCGGCTTCGGCGTCGGCAAGACCACCATGGTCCGCTCGGTCAGCGAGATCCGCCCGCTGAACACCGAAGAGACCATGACCAAGGCCGGAGAGGCCGTCGACGACACCGACGGGATCGCCGCGAAGACCGCCACCACCGTGGCGTTCGACTTCGGCCGCATCACCCTCGACGCGCACAATGTGCTCTACCTGTTCGGCGCGCCCGGCCAGGAGCGGTTCTGGTTCCTGTGGGACCGGCTCTTCTCCGGCACCCTGGGCGCCGTCGTCCTCGTCGACACGCGCCGCCTCGCCGACTCCTGGTACGCCATCGACCGGCTCGAGCACCACGGCACCCCCTTCGTCGTCGCCTGCAACGACTTCGGCGGACCCGCCCACACCGCGGACGAGATCCGGGCCGCCCTCGACCTGCCCGACGCGGTCCCGCTGGTCTTCTGCGACGCCCGCTCCCGCGAGTCCGGCAAGCACGTCCTGATCTCCCTCGTCCAGCACCTCCAGACGGCCGTTCTGACCAACCAGCCGAAGACCCCGGAGCCCACCCCGTGACCTGCCCCGCCGCTCACGACCCGCAGGCCGTCCCGCTCGGCGGCCCCCGGTTCCAGACCGACCCCATCGAGCTCTACCGCGAGATGCGCCGCGACCACGGCGCCGTCGCCCCGGTCGTCCTCGACGGCGACATACCGGCCTGGCTCGTCCTCGGCTACCGGGAACTGCACCAGGTCACCAGCGACCCGGTCCTCTTCTCCCGCGACTCCGACCTCTGGAACCAGTGGGACCGCATCCCCGCCGACTGGCCGCTGCTCCCGATGATCGGCCGCAAACAGCCGTCCATCCTCTACACCGTCGGCGAACGCCACCGCGAGCGGGCCGCCGTCATCTCCGACGCCCTCGAATCCGTGGACCCCTTCGAACTCAAGGGACACGCCGAGCGGTTCGCCGACGAGCTGATCGACACGCTGTGCGGCAAGGGCGCCTGCGACATCGTCGGCGAGTACGCGATGCTCCTGCCGCTGCGGGTCCTCGCCCGGATCTACGGCTTCTCCGACGAGGAGGGCCCCGGCCTCGTCACCGCCATGAACGACATGATCAACGGGCGGGAGGGGGCCCTGGACGGACAGCGCCACCTCGGCGGATCCATGTACGCGCTGCTCGCCGCCAAGCAGGCGGTGCCCGGCCACGACGTCGCTTCCCGGATGCTCGCCAACACGGCGGGCTTCACCGTGGACGAGATCGCCCAGGACCTGATGGTGATGATGGCCGCGGGCCACCAGCCCACCGCCGACTGGATCGGCAACTCGCTGCGCCTGATGCTCACCGACAACCGCTTCGCGGCCTCCCTCGCGGGCGGTCGGCACAGCGTCGGCGAGGCCATGAACGAGGTGCTGTGGGAGGACACGCCCACCCAGAACGTGGCCGGCCGCTGGACCTCCCGCGACACCAACCTCGGCGGCCGGCGCATCGCCCGCGGCGACCTCGTCCTGCTGGGACTGGCCGCGGCCAACGCCGACCCCCACGTACGCACCGACGCGGGCGCCCTCACCGGCGGCAACAACGCCTTCTTCTCCTTCGGGCACGGCGATCACCGCTGCCCCTTCCCCGCCCAGGAGGTCGCCGAGGCCATCGCCCGCACCGGCATCGAGGTCCTCCTCGACCGGCTGCCCGACGTGGACCTCGCCGTGCCGGCCTCCGAGCTGTCCCGCCGCCCCTCGCCCTGGCTGCGCGGACTGACCGAACTGCCCGTCACCTACACCCCGACCCCCGCCCTTGGAGCCACCCGATGACGTGCCCGATCGACCACTCCGGCCCCGCCGCCATCACCCTCGACCCCTTCGTCGCCGACCTCGACGCGGAGAGTGCCGCGCTGCGCGCCGCCGGCCCGCTCGTACCGGTCGTCCTGCCGGGCGGTGTCGGCGTGTACGCCGTGACCCGGCACGCCGAGGCGAGGAGACTCCTGACCGACCCCAGAGTGGTCAAGGACATCAACGCGTGGGGTGCCTGGCAGCGCGGCGAGATACCCCTCGACTGGCCCCTGATCGGCCTCGCCAACCCCGGCCGCTCCATGCTCACCGTGGACGGCGACGAACACCGCCGCCTGCGCACCCTGGTCGCGCAGGCCCTCACCGTCCGCCGGGTGGAGAAGCTGCGGGCGGGCATCGAGGCGCTGACGACGGACATGCTCGACCGGCTCGAAGCACTGCCGGCCGGGGAGACGGTCGACCTCAAGCTGCACTTCGCGTATCCGTTGCCGATGAACGTCATCAGCGCGCTCATGGGCGTCGACGCGGTGGAACACCCTCGGCTGAAGGCGCTGTTCGAGAAGTTCTTCTCCACGCAGACCCTCCCCGAGGAGGTACCGCAGATGATGGCGGACCTCGGCGCGCTGTTCTCCCGGATCGTGGAGTCCAAGCGGGAGAACCCGGGCGACGACCTCACGAGCGCGCTGATCGCCGCCTCCGAGGACGGCGACCACCTCAGCACGGAGGAGATCACCAACACCCTCCAGCTGATGGTCGCGGCCGGCCACGAGACCACGATCAGCCTGATCGTCAACGCCGTCGTCGCCCTCCAGAGCCACCCCGAGCAGCGCGCGCTGGTCCTCAAGGGCGAGGTCCCGTGGGAGAACGTGATCGAGGAGACCCTGCGCTGGTCCACCCCGACCTCGCACGTGCTGATCCGGTTCGCCGCCGAGGACGTCGAGGTCGCGGACCGGATCCTGCCGAAGGGCGAGGGGCTCATCGTCTCCTTCGGTGCCATCGGGCGCGACGAGGAGCAGCACGGCGAGAACGCGGGGGAGTTCGACGTCACCCGCACCCCCAACCGCCACATCTCCTTCGGCCACGGCCCCCACGTCTGCCCCGGCGCGGCCCTCTCCCGGCTGGAGGCCCTCGTCGCCCTTCCGGCCCTGTACGCCCGCTTCCCCGACCTGACCCTCGCCGTCGCCCCCGGGGAACTGCGCAACAAGCCGATCCTCACCCAGAACGACCTCTTCGACCTGCCGGTGCACCTCACGGCGCCCGCGGTCTGACGGGCGATGGGCGCCGGCTGACGACAGGTCAGGCACGCGCGCCCGCACGGCCCCGGTCCGCCCCGGTCCGGTGTCATGACACGACACCGGACCGCTGCCGCGGCCGCGATACCCGCCGTCCTGCGCCCCCTCCCGCCCGCCGTCCCGGCTGCCACGGTCCTGAACGCCCGTCGCGCGAAAAGCAGATGAGGACCGCCGGAGGGGGCTGCTAGGTTGATCACGTGCCGAAGCTGAATCAGATAATCGCAGTGGAAAAGGGCGTCAAGTCCAAGTCCCTCCAGGAGCTGACCCAGGCTCACCACGACGTCCAGAAGCCCGCCCTGCTGGCCGGCATCTCACGTACGTACCAGCCCAAGGACGAGGAGGGCGAGCAGCTGCCGCCCGAGTCCACCCGGGTCCAGGTCAAGGCCGAGGACGCGCTGCGGGCGACGGCGGGGACCCTGACGCGCCTGTTCGACGTCACGGCCACCAAGGACTGGGCGAACCGCACCGCGTCCGCGGACGTCGTCGTCGACGGGAACGTCCTGCTCCCGCAGGTGCCGGTGCCCTACCTGCTCTTCCTGGAGAAGCAGCTGACCGACCTGCACACCTTCGTGCGGAAGCTGCCGGTGCTCGACGCGTCCGAGTCCTGGAACCTGGACCCGTCCACCGACTCCTGGAAGACGGAGCCGGTACGCACCATCCGCACCAAGAAGGTGCCGCGCAACCACGTCAAGGCCGAGGCCACCGACAAGCACCCGGCGCAGGTCGAGGTCTACTACGAGGACGTCCCGGTCGGCTACTGGACGACCGTGAAGTTCTCCGGTGCCCTCCCGGCCCGCCGGGTCAACGAGTTGCTCGACCGCGTGGAGAAGCTCCAGCAGGCCGTGAAGTTCGCCCGCGAGGAGGCCAACGGCGCCGAGGTCACCGACCAGCGGGTCGGGGACGCGGTGTTCGGCTACCTGTTCGGGTAGCCCCAAGATCGCCCTCCGCGAGCGCGGGGGGTGCGCGAGAGCGCAAGCTGAAACTGATGTTGAAGCTGAAAAGGGACGACAGTTGGGGGTTCGAATCCCTCTCCCGGCACTGCGCGCCGGGGTGGCCCAAGCCTGGCAGAGGCGGTCCCGTAAATCTCAGATTCTCGCTCCAGTCTCAGTATTCGCCGCCGAACACCGGATCGACCGGGCGCGGACGGTCATCGACGGATAGGGGTTCAAGTCCCCTCTGCGCCTCTCCTCGTGGCGCGGTAGTTCAAAGGCAGAACACGTCGGTCTAAGAATGATCCGCGGCCCTTAAACGCAGCCGGTGTGCGAATTGGGTGGCAAGCAGGAGCCCGGGAGCTGGACATGCTCCCGGGCTCTGTCACGTCCCCGGCCCGGCGGCCGGGGCGCGTCACACCGGTACGGACACGAAGGTCCGGCCCGACTCGTTCTCGACCTGGACGGACTTGACGTCCGCCGGGTCCACGGCCGCCGAACCGTCCAGCGCCGCGCCCTTGCCCTCGCCCTTCTCCTGGCCTCCCACGACCCAGCTGCCCGCGGTCGTGCGCTTGCCGTCCTTGGAGACCACGATCAGCCGGCACCGCTCGCCGGGCGGCACCCCGGTGACCGCGGCGCGCACGCGCACCCACTTCACCGCGGGCGTCATCTGTACGGTCATCCGCACCCCCGTGGCCGGGTCGGTCGCGGAGCCCAGCCTGGTCCCGGCCACCGGCGTCGAAGGCGCCGTCGACACCGTGGGGGACGGCTGCGGGGGCAGCGCGACCGGTCCGGAGTCACCGGCGGAGCCGAGCTGGGCGCCCGCCCAGAACACCGCGGCCAGCGAAGCCGCCGCGGCCAGGCCCGCCAGGCCCACGCGCCGGCGCCGGTCGGCCGCCTGTTCCCCGCGCATCTGCCGCAGGGTGCGCTGGAGCATCAGGTCACCGCCGTGCGGCGGCCCGTCCAGGAACGCCTCCTCGGGCACCTCGCCCAGTGCCGCCTCCATTTCGCGCAACGCGGTCACCTCTTCGCGGCAGTGCACGCAGCCGCTGATGTGTTCTTCGACCCGGCGGTTCTCCTCGGGGTCCAGGACGCCGAGCACGTACGGGCCGAGCAGTTCCTCCTCGTGCCGCTGCCGGTTCATGCCACCACCTCACGCAGTCCGGCGGGCTGCTGGGGCGGCCTGCCCGATCGATTTCCTTCTCTGGAGCCGTGCTCTCTGGCGCCGTTGTCCCGGAAGACCTCGCGCAGGGCCTTGAGCGCGTAGTGCGAACGCGACTTGACGGTGCCCGCCGGTATGCCGAGGCTGTCCGCGGCCTCGGCGACACTGAGCTGGCGGTAGTACAACTCCGTGAGCACGTCCCGGTGTTCCGGGGAGAGCTGGTCCAGGGCGCCCAGCACCGTCATGGTGTCCACCACGGCGTCCGCGTGGTCCATCTCCACCGGAGGAGCGGCGGCGGCTCCGGAGACCTCGGGCGGCCTCGCGGCCTTGGCGCGGTACCGGTCGGTGATGATGTTGCGGGCCACCGTCAGCAGCCAGCCCCGTACCGAACCCTTCCCGTTCACCAGGACCTCGGAGTGCCGCCAGGCCCGGATGAGCGTCTCCTGGACGATGTCCTCGGCGGCGGCCCGGTCACCCGTCAGCCGGGTGGCGTACGCGAGCAGGGCGTGGCCGTGCTCCTCGTACACCGACTTGATCAATGCCTCGTCGGTCGAGCCCCGCCGAGTGCGGGGCCACAGTGGTCCGGCCATCTCACCCTCTCCGTCTTCCTCGCTGGGTGGTGCGGTCGGAACACGCTGCCCGGCCGCCCCCGGTTCAGGTGATCTGCGTCACTCAGGTGCGGCACGCGCGGCCCGAGTTGAGGCAGCCGACGACCGCGGCCATCTGCGCCTCGGTCATCGCGTTCACGAACATCGCGTGGTCCGTCCTGGGACTGTGCCGCTGCTCGGGGAAGGAGTCGAGCGCGAGCGGCACGCCCGGGGCGACCTCGTACGCCAGGGAGACGCGCAGCTCGGGCACCGGGAAGGTGCCCTGCGGGCAGACCCCGCCCCCCGAGGGGAACAGCAGGTGCGAGCGGTGCCCGGCGCTCGCGGTCTCCAGGCCGTTCCAGCAGCTGGGGAAGACCAGGGTGCGCGTGACGCGCTCGCCCGCCGGACAGCGCGGATAACCGGTGGTGGCGCGGTCGGGAGAGCCGGAACACCCCCAGCGGGCCCGGACGTCGGCGTCGGTCGCCGCCGTGAACGCCACGGCGTCACCCGTCATCCCGCGCAGGAAGCGGGGCATCGGCACGACCTTGCTCACCGGACTGCCGCGGAACTCCACCCGGACCGAGGACTCCGCCACGATCTCGCCCGTGTTGCCGTGTCCGGCCGAACCCTCGTGCGGGCGCGGGCCGGGCCGGTCCGGCCGGCGCAGCACGGGCCAGTAGTACGTGGAGCGGTCGCCGCCCCGACAGCTCGTGGCGGCCGCGTCCAGGGAGGCGTCGGTCGACAGCGCGTCGGTGGACAGGTTCCCCACGTACGCGTGCGTGTGGTGGGCGCCCGCCACCAGCCCCGGCGAGACGACGAGATTGTCCTCGTTGTAGTGGCCCTCCTCGTTGCGGCCGCACTCCACCACGACCGATCCTGCCGAGGCGTCCGGCCCCGACGGCGGCAGGACGCGGGGGGCGGACCCGGGCGGGACCCCGGCCATGTCCACGTAGTCGGAGACCGCGGGGCCGGCCGGCGCGGAGCCCGCGTGCGGTCCGCCCGCCCGCGAGGCCCCCACTACGGCAGCGGTGAGCCCCCCGCCCAGGACCAGGCAGACGACGAGAGTGAGCATCAGGCGCGCGTTCCCCATGGCGGTCACGGTCGCCGGTGGCGGCACCGCCGTCAACCTGGGATCCGCGTGACGGGCCCCGGCCCCGCAACTTTTCGTCCTGAACGGCGGTTCACACGCAAAAGCAGCCCTTCTCGAGCGCACCTCGTCGCAAGGAAGGAATCCCCGGCATGACCCCTTCCAATCCTCTCCTGCACCGTGTGATCCGCGAGACGGGATGGACCTACGAGGCCCTGGCCCGCCGGCTCAACACGAGTGCCCGGGCGTCCGGCCTCACCACCGCCTACGACCGCACCGCCGTCGCCCACTGGCTGCGCGGCAGCACCCCGCGGGACCCCGTTCCCGGCCTGCTGTGCGAGATCCTCGCCGGGCGCCTCGGCCGCCCGGTCGGCCCGGCGGACATCGGCATGGGGCACACCGCGCCGCCCGGACCCCCCACCACCGCGGCGGAGCTGCTGGCCGGAGTCCCGGGGCTGCGGCTCCGCCGCCACCACCGGCCGGAGCCGGGCGGTCAGGAGCCGGTCGGCCCGGGGCCCGGCGGCCAGGCGTCCGGCGACACCGGGCGCGCGGGGCAGGGCCACCAACGGGTGGCGGAGGACGACGGCCACCGGGTCCCGGAGCAGCGCGACCGGCACGCTCCCGCGGCGCACGTCGCGGCCCTCTCGCACACCGGACTGCGCCGGGCCGCCGAGGACTTCTTCACCGGACAGGTGGACGCCCTCGGCGGGGACGCCACCGCCCCCGTCCTCCTCGCGTACCTCCAGGGCACCTTCCACTCGGTGCTCACCACCGGGGGCGAGGACGCCCTCACCCCCATGGAGCTGGGCCACGCGGCGCGCACCGTGCTGCTCCTCGCCCGCAGTTACGCCGACCAGTGCTCCTTCGCCGCGTCCCGCCGGTCCCTCGGCCGCGCGGCCTCGCTCGCCGAGCTGGCGGGCGAACCCTCCACCCGGGCCATCGCGCTGCGCCTGCTCAGTCAGGACGCCCTCGACCAGGACCAGCCCGCGGTCGGCCTCTCCTACGTCCGGCAGGCCCTGGAGGTCTCGCCCCGCACCCCCGCCATGGTCCGGTCCTTCGTCGCGGCGCAGGCCGCCCACGTCCACGCGGCCCTGGGGCAGCGGGCCCCGGCGCTCACCTGGCTGGCGAGCGCGGACCGCCTGCATGGCGGCACCCGCGCGGGCACCGACCCCTTCCACACCTACCGGCCCGCCGCGCTCCACTTCAAGCGCGCCGTCGTCCTGGGCCTGCTCGGTGACCACGAGGCGGCCCACGCCGCCCTGGACGCCTCCCTCGCGGCCCGTCCGGCACAGCAGGAGCGGGCGATCATGCTGACCCACCTGGAGCGGGCCCGCCTCTACCGGCTCGCGGGCCGCGCGGCCGAGGCGGCCGCGGAACTGCGCCGGGCACAGGCCCTCAACCGGGGGATCCACTCGCCCAAGGCCGCCCGCGAGATCACGCGCCTGGGAGGCGCCTGAGCACCGGCGCCAGGATCACGCCCCGCCCACTGCCCGGAGGGCGGCCTCCAGACGAAGGATGTCCACGGCGTCCTTGCTCCGGCGCGGGCGGGCGGGGTCCCAGACCGGGGTCATCCGCTTGATCTCGATCTGGGCGCGCGCACTGACGACCCGACACCGCGTCGCGCCGATGCGCCCCGACCCGCCGTCGAGCATCCCCGCAGGCCACGGCGACCCCGCCCAGGGGCCGCCCGCGACCACCACGCGGCCGGCGGCGTCCCGGGCCAGGAGCGTGAAGCTGCTCTCCAGGCCGTCCTTGGCGAAGTCGAGCTGCAGCTCGGGGGGCGGCCCGGGCACCGGCCGGTAGCCGCGCCGCAGCAGTCCCTCCGCCAAGACCCCGGCGTCATCCGCCCAGGCGAACCAGTCGATGTCCCCGTGATCCCGGGTGACCCCTCCGAGGAAGAAGTCCACGGCCCAGCCCCCGCGCAGCCACAGGGGGACGGACAGTGCGCGGGCCGTGCCGACGGCTTCGGCGATGTGCCGGAGCTGGAGTTCTGCGCGTCGTTCGTCCACGGTCCGGCACGCTACGCGGCAACCGCGCGCCCGGCACCCCGATTACCGCCCCGCCGGGAGCGCCGGCACCGCGTGTCCGGCAGGAGCGCGCAGCGTGCCCGCCGGAAGCACACGCCGCACGCCCGTCCGGAACGCGCCCCGTGCGCCGCCCGGTTGTCCGTGCGGCCGCTTGCCGCTCCGGGGCGCGACCGCGCAGAGTACGGCGTATGACACCGTCCGAGCTTTTGCGTGCCTTCGTCCGTACCCGTGCCTCGCTCGACGGCGCCGAGGTGTTCTTCTGGTGGACCGGAGACGTCTACTCCTGGGCGCCGGGCGAGCCCTACCAGCGCCTGTTCGGCTTCGAGGGGATCAACGCCGCCCGCCTCACCGAGGACGCGGAGACCGGCGGGTACCGGCTGCTGACCCGGGAGGCCGCGTTCTATCTGGACCCCCTGTCCCGGGAGATCCTGGAGACCTGGGAGGACAAGCCGGTGATCCACGTCTGGAACGATCCGGCCCACCAGAAGCTGCGGCCGTTCCCGATCCCCATGACCAGGCTCGGCGACCAGGTCTGCTTCAGCCTGGAGATCCCCCTCGCCTACCCCTCGCCGCTCCCCGTCGCGGAGTTCCCCGCCAACTCGGCGGACGACACCTACCGCGCGCTGGAGCTGTTCCAGTTCTTCGCGCCCGCGAGCGTCCTCGACGCCGAGGCCGACGTGGAGGCCGACGCGGATGCGGAGGCCGGTGCTGTTGCCGCCGGTGCCGGTGCCGGTGCCGGTGCCGCGGCGGTGAGCGTTCCCGCGACCATGTCCTGGATGCGGATGTCCCCGTACCTCCCGTGGATGGAGCGGGGGCAGCGGCCGGGCGGCCTCGCCTTCCACTGCCGGGGCCGCAAGCTGGACTCGTACGCGGAGGTGCCCGAGCGGACCCGTGCGTACATCGCCGCCCACCACCCCGAGTACGCGCACGCGCCGGAGCAGTGGACCGAGCCGAACGAGTCCAGCTGGACGTACTTCCGCAGGCTCGCCACGCCCTGACGGAGTCCTCGCGGGGCGGCAGAGGGGTCGGGCAAGGGTTTTCCCGGTAGCGGGTTCATCTCCGCGTTGCCTACTGTCTGCCCACCGGCGACCTCCCCCGGGACCCGCGGCCCACACGCCAACCCCACATGGACGTGAAGCCGCACCGACCCGGGGGACCGCCGGTACCGCCCTCGTCCCGACCGCCGTGCGACGCCCACTGGGCGAACGGGACGACGACGCGGCACACGGCGGCGACCGGGGCGTGACTGACCACCCCTCCCCGGTCCCGCCGCTGCCGTGCACCTCCCACGCGCTGTCAACGACGACAACGCCGACACCGACGAGCACACCAAGCCCGACGAGAACACCAGCACCGACGAGAACACCGACAACGGCACGGCCGGCGCCCGGGACCCCACCCGGAGATCCGGTCGTCCCCGCCCCGCGACCGGCCACCCCACCGGTGCTGACGGGCCGATAGTACGGACCAAGTCACCCGCCGGACCTGCCAATACACCGCGTATCGGCAGGTCCGGCGGGCTTTCCCGCGGACTGACTGATTTCTGCGTCACAATCCGTGTCCACCCGGCATCCGACCTCGTATTGTCGCGTCTCACAGGAAAGGCACAGAAGCGGGTGACCGGAAGGCTGGTGGCTGTGCGTGGGGGCGGCGACGGGGCACGCTGACGCGAGTGTCGGACACGGTGAACTGATCAAGGCGGTGGACCGCGCGCTGACCACGCACGGCCGGGCCGTGCTCACCGGACCCGCCGGAGCGGGCAAGACGGAGGTGGTCCGCGCCGTCGCGGCCGCCGCGGAAAGCCGGCGCGTAACCGTGCTGCGCCTCGCTCCGGAAGCAGCCGACCAGTGGATACCCGAGGCGTCCGCCGCCGCGCTCCTGGCCTCCGTGCCCGGCGCCGGCCTGGAGGGGCTCTCGGGGCCCCAGCGCACCGCCATCGCCCTGCTGCGCCGCGAGGCGGACGCCCCCCGCACCGGCCGGGACCACGTCGCCCTGCGCCTGGCCGTCGTCGAAGTGCTGCGCAGGCTCGCCGCCCGCCACCCCGTCCTGCTCGTCCTCGACAACGCCCAGTGGCTCGACGCCGAAAGCACCGGCCTGCTTCGCTTCGCCCTGCGCCTGACCCCGCCCGGGGTCCGGGTCCTGGTGGCCGAATGCGTCCAGAGCGGGGGACCGGTCGGCGCACCCCTCTGCGGCCCCGGCACCCCCGCGATACGGGTGCCCCCGCTCGGCGCCGACGAGGTCGCGGAGCTCCTCGTACGCCACGGCCTGCCCGCCCGCCTCGCCGGCCGCATCCACCAGGCCAGCGGCGGCAACCCGCGTCTGGCCCTCGCCCTCGGCCACTCCCTCGCCGAAGCCGCCGAGGCCCGCGACGCGAGCGCCCACCACGCCGACCCCCTGCCCGTCTCCGGTCAGGCCCGCGAGGTGGCCCGCCGCCTCCTCGCCGAAGCCCCCGCCCAGGCCCGCCGCACCCTCCTCCTCGCCGCCCTCGCGGCCCGCCCCACCACCGCCCTGCTGCGCCGCGCCGGGCGCCCCGACGCCGAAGCCGAACTGGCCGAGGCGGAACGGGCCGCGCTCGTACGGGTGGGAGAGGACGGCACGGTGGAGTTCACCGCGGGCGCCCTGCCCACCGCTCTCGCCGCCGACGCCGGCTGGCCGGAACGGGCCGCCGGGCACGCCGCCCTGGCCGAAGCCGTCGACGACCCCGTCCAGGCCGTACGCCACCGCGCGCTGGCCGTGGACACCCCGGACCAGTGGCTCGCAGCCGAGGTCACCGAGGCCGCCGCGGCCTGCCGCCGCCGGGGGCAGCGGGCCCTCGCCGCCGAACTGGGGCTGCTGGCGGCGGAACGTACGCCGGCCCACCTGGCCGGCGAGGGGCTGGCCCGGCTCGTCGCGGCCGCCGAGGACGCGGGCTGGGCCGGCCGCGCCGACCTCGCCCGGCGTGCCACCCGCGCCGTCCTGGCCCGCGACGCCTCGCCCGCCGACCGGGTCCGCGCCCGCCTCGCAGTGATCGACGCCGCCGGACAGGACCTCGGCGCGCTGGAGGAGACCTTCGCCCACGCCATGGACGACGCCGCCGGCGACCCCGCCCTGCGGGCCGCCGTCCAGCTGCGGATCGCCTGGAAGCACAACCTCAGCGACGGGGACCCGGTCCGCTCCCGCGACGCCGCCGCAGCGGCCGGCGCGCTCGCCGCGCTCGGCGGCGACCAGGTCGCCGAGGCCATGGCCCTGACCGTACGGGCCCGCATGGGCCGCATCCTCGGGGACCCCGGCGCCGAGGCGATCCTCGCCGAAGCGCTCGCCCTCCCCGCCCCGGAGGTACCCCTGGGGATGCGCAACGCGCCCCAGTACCTCTCCGTCCGCCACGCCCTCTTCGACGACCGGCTCACCGATGCCCGCCGCCAGCTGATGGTCCTGCTGCCCGCCGTACGGCGTACCGGCTCGGCTGAGGACGTCTTCGAGGTGCTTCGCAGCCTCACCGAGGTCGAACTGCGCAGCGGCCGCTGCACGGCCGCCTCCGCCCGCGCCCGCCGTGCCCTGGAACTGACCATCGAGGCGGGCCTCTCACCCGGCCCCGCCTGGTACGTCGCCGCGATGGCGGAGGCGGCCGGCGGTGGCTTCGCCCGCGCCGCCGGGTACGCCCGCCGCGGCATCCAGGCTTCCCAGGAGGAGCACGACCAGGTCTTCCTGTCCCGCAACCTGCACGCGCTCGGCCTGGTCGAACTGGCCACCGGAGAGGCGGCGAAGGCGGTGGCCACCCTGCGCCGCGTCGCCGACCTGGAAGCCGCCCAGCAGGTGGTGGACCCCTCGATCCTGCGCTGGCACGGGGATCTCGCGGAAGCACTGGTCGCCGCCGACGCCCCGGACGAGGCGGCCCGCCTGACCGGCGGCGTACGCCCCGTCGCCGTCGGCCTCGGCCGGACCGGTGTCGTCGCCGCCCTGGACCGGGCCCGGGGGTTGTGCCTGTCCGCACAGGGCGACGCGGAGGCCGCCGTCCACCTCCTGGAGACCACCGCCCGGCGGTTCGCGACCCTGGACCTGCCGCTGGAGCGCGGCCGCACGCTGCTCGCGCTCGCCCGCGTGGAGCGCC
>NZ_JBEOXU010000130.1:0-17616 GCF_040296725.1 Streptomyces sp. NPDC002044 | reverse complement strand
CGACGCGTCCGGTACCCCCCCGGCCTCGGGCGGCCCGCCGCCCGCCGTGGCCGCGGGTGTACGGGTGACCGCGCCGCCGGGGGTGCGCGGCCGCAGCGACGCCACCGGGGCGGGGCGCGGCTCGGGGGCGCCGGGGTTCCGGTCGGGGAGCGCGGCCGCGCGCGGCTCCTCCCGTACGGCCGAGGCGCGCGCCTCCCCCCGTACGGGCCGGGCGGAGGGCGGCTGCTCCGCGGCGGAGCGGGCGGCCGGCGCCTCCTGGGGCTCCCGCGGCTCGGGCGGCTCCGGGGTGGGGGCGCCGGGTGTGAGGGCGCCCTGGAGCAGGGAGTTCGGCAGGAGCACCACGGCGGTGGTCCCTCCGTAGGGTGAGGTGCGCAGGTGGACCCGGATCCCGTGGCGGGCCGAGAGGCGGCTGACCACGAACAGTCCGAGCCGGTCGCTGTCGAAGAGGTCGAGCGCCTCGGACTGCTCGATGCGGCGGTTCGCGTCGTTCAGGGGGCCGCGGCCCATGCCCAGGCCGCGGTCCTCGACCTCCAGGACGTAGCCGGCGCCGACGGGCTCGCCGCTGACGCTGACCTTGGTGTGGGGCGGGGAGAACTGGGTGGCGTTCTCGATGAGTTCGGCGAGGAGGTGGGTGAGGTCGGCGACGGCGCCGCCGGCGACGGCGGCCTCGGCGAGCCGGCGCACCTCGACCCGCGGGTAGTCCTCGATCTCGGAGACCGCGGCCCGGACGACGTTCGTGAGGGGGATCGGCATGCGCCAGGCGCGTCCGGGGGCGGCTCCGGACAGGATGATCAGGCTTTCGGCGTGGCGGCGCATCCGGGTGGTGAGGTGGTCGAGCCGGAAGAGGTCACCGAGCTCGCCGGGGTCGTCGGCGCGGCGTTCCATCGAGTCGAGCAGGGTGAGCTGCTTGTGGACGAGGACCTGGCTGCGGCGGGCCAGGTTGACGAACACCCCGGAGACCCCGCTGGCGAGTTCGGCCCGCTCGACGGCGGCGCTGAGCGCGGCCCGGTGGACGGTGGCCAGGGCCTCGCCGACCTGGGTGATCTCGTCGTCGGACGGTGCGCCGGGCGGGGTCTCGGCGGCGACGTCGATCTCCTCGCCGGCGCGCAGCCGGTCCATCGCGTCCGGGAGTTTGCGGCGGGCGATCTCCAGGGCGGAGTTGCGCAGCGAGACGAGTTCCACGACGAGCCCGCGCCCGATGCGGACAGAGATGACGAGGGAGGCGGCGACGGCGGCGAGGCCGAACAGTACGGCGGCCCCGGCCGCGCCGAGCGCTCCCTCGGCGAACGGGTCCGCACGGTCGGCGGCGGCGGTGCGCGCCGCTTCGCCGATCTCCCGCATCGAGGCGCCGACCGAGGCGTGGGCGGCCTCCCATCCGGCGGGCGCGCCCTGGGCCTCGCGGGCCGTGCCGGCGGCCAGCGCGCGGTCCTCGGCGGCGGTGAGGCCGGCGTGGACGGCGCTCCCGGCGACGGCCTGCCAGGAGGCCCGCGGTCCGGCGGGGAGGTCGCGGGCGGCGGAGTCGGTGAGGGTGCGGCGGGTCTCGACGGCACTGGTCAGCTGCCGAAGCGTGTCGGCGTTGCGCTGGCCCGGCAGGGCGAGCAGTGCGTCCTCCCGCGCCAGCAGTTCCCCGGCCCGGTCGAATTCGAGGAGGACCCGTGCGTCGGGGCCCAGTTCGGCGCCCTCGCCGCCGGTGAGGGCCCCGCCCACGGCCAGGGCCGCGTCGACGGCCCGGGTGTACGCCTGGTAGGCGGCCTCGGGCGTGGTGCGGCGGCCGGCGACGTCCTCGCGGCCCGGCGCCAGTGCCTCGGCGGCGGTGACGAACCCGCCCAGGCGCGCCATGACGTCGGCGCGGTGCCCGCCGGAGTCGGCGACGGTGTGCCGGTCGCCGAGCCGCAGCCGCCGGACGGCGGCGTCGGTGCGGCGGGCCTGCTGGTCGAGGGCGGCCCGCTGGTCGGCGGCGGGGTCGGCGAGCAGGCGGACGGCGATCCGGCGCTCGGCCTGGATCTCGGTGACGGCGGCGGCGACGGGGGTGCGTATCTCGGCGTCGATCCGCTGGACGCGGCTGAGGCGGGCGATGTCCTGGGCGGTGCTGACGGTCGCGAAGGCCCAGAGGGCGAGGAGGGAGACGACCGGGACCATCAGCAGCGAGACGATCTTCGCGCGGACGGTACGGGGACGCAGCCGCAGCCGGGGGCGGTAACCGTGCGGGGCGGCCGGGCCGGGCCCGCCGCGCGGGGCGGCTTCGGGGAGCGCCGCCTCC
Source organism: Streptomyces sp. NPDC002044 (assembly GCF_040296725.1). NCBI lineage: Bacteria > Bacillati > Actinomycetota > Actinomycetes > Kitasatosporales > Streptomycetaceae > Streptomyces > Streptomyces sp. NPDC002044. The sequence goes on along the minus strand of NZ_JBEOXU010000130.1, from coordinate 15,356 downwards.
TCGGCCGGGGGCCCGGCGTGCGCCCGGCGGCCGCGGGCCGGGGGCGCGGGCAGCCGCTGCGCCGCTGCGTCCGGTCTTCTGCGGGGTGTGCGCATGGGCTCCTCGTTCCGGGGCGGTGCCTGCGGGTGCGGGTGCGGGTGCGGTGATGCGTACTGCGGTACCGCGGGTGCCGCGCTGCCTACGGGTGCTGCGGTGGTGGCTTCTGGGGTGCCGCGTTCGGGCTGCGGCGCCGCGTGCTCCCCCGCTGCCGCGGGCCGGGGCGTGACAGCGGGGTGGTCGTGCCGCTCGGGACGGGTTCCGCGCCGCTCTGTGCCGCGATACCCCGGCCCGTTCAGTGCGCGGCGGCCCGTTCACCCAGCTTCTGGGCGGAGGCGGAGGCGGCACGTTCGTCGGCGGTCGGGGAGAGCGCGACGAACGCGGCGGTGATGAACAGGTAGGAGCCGAGCCCGACCGCGAGCGGGAAGATGAACTGGGTGGCGGTGGCGCCGGGCAGCGCCACCTCCGAGGGGGTGACCCGGACGGCGACGGCCAGCATCCCGGTGTAGTGCATGCTGCTGACGGCGGCCCCCATGACGAGCGAGGCGCCGGCCACGGCCAGGGGCGACTTGATGTGGAGCGCCGCCCACAGCGCGGCGGTGGCGGCGACCACGGCGATGGCGACGGAGAGCCCGACGGTGAGCGGGTCGTAGGAGACCTCGCCGTGCAGCCGCAGGGCCGCCATGCCGAGGTAGTGCATGCTGGCGACGCCGAGGCCGGTGGTGAGGCCGCCGAGGACGAGGGCCCGGCGCGGGCTCCTGCCGTAGCCGACGGCGAAGATTCCGGCGCCGACGACCGCCATCGCCACGAGGAGGCTGAGGATGGTCAGCGGCACGTTGTAGTGGATCTCGGTGCCGATGACGTCGAAGCCCAGCATCGCGACGAAGTGCATCGTCCAGATGCCGGTGCCGATGGCGGAGGCCGCGGTGAGGAGCCAGTTCCGGCGGGAGGTGCCGGTCGCGGCGAGCGCGCGGACGGTGCAGCGCAGGCCGAGGGCGGCGCCGATCGATGCCATCACGTATGACAGCGCGGGTGTCAGCCAGCCGTAGGCGGCGTGGTCCAGGTGTCCCATGGCCAACGGACGCTAGTCCGGGTGAGGGCGCGAACTGGGGGCGCATTTCGAAAGCCGCTGGAACTGCTGGAATATGACAGAGATACGTTTGTCTTCGATCACGCCACGTGCCACCTTGCACACGGTCCGCAGGCCCCGGTGTCGGCGCCGGTGCGGGATCATGGGCGCATGAGCGAAGACCACACACACGTGCAGGAGTTCTTCGGGGCGCGCGCCGCGGACTGGGACCGCAAGTTTCCCGAGGACGGGCCGGCCTTCGCGACCGCCGTGGCCGAATGCGGGCTGCGGCCGGGCGACCGCGTGCTCGACGCGGGCTGCGGCACCGGGCGGGCCCTGCCCGCCCTGCGCGCCGCCGTGGGCCCTTCCGGAACGGTGCTCGGCGCGGACCTCACCCCGCAGATGCTGGCCGCCGCGCGGCGGGCCGGACGGGGGTCCGACGGCGCGCTGCTGCTCGCGGACGTCGCCCGGCTGCCGCTGCGCGACGGTTGCCTGGACGCGGTGTTCGCCGCCGGGCTCATCGCCCACCTGCCCGATCCGGGGGCGAACCTGCGCGAGCTGGCCCGGGTGGTCCGGCCCGGCGGCGGGCTCGCGCTGTTCCACCCGATCGGGCGGGCCGCCCTCGCCGCGCGCCATGGCCGCGCGCTCACTCCGCAGGACATGCGGGCCGAGCCCAACCTCCGTCCGCTGCTGGCCGGTTCGGGCTGGGACATGACCTCGTACGCCGACGAGGACGCCCGCTTCCTGGTACTGGCCGCGCGCCGCGCGTGAGCCACGGGCGGGTGACACGGCCCGGCGGACGTTCCTGCGCACGATCTTGTACGTCGGCCCCGCACCCGGGACCCACGGACGCACCCCGGATCACGCCGGAGGCTGGGCCTCGGCTCCGGCGGGCCGGCGCGGATGCGGTACGGGGCATCCGCCCGCGCCGGGCACGGGAAAAGTGCCGAGCTCGCCCACGTCGTAGCCGCCGGGATAGCTCTTGATCTCCGGGTTCTGGCGGGCGTAGTGCGGGGTCCGGCGCGGCGGCAGCAGCCGTACGGCGCGGCCTCGCAGTCGCAGGGCGCCGCGGACCAGCCGTTGGACGCCCGGGTGGGGGCGCCCGTAGCGGAAGGCTTCCAGGAGCGGCTCGTCCAGGAGGGCGAGGCTCGCGCCGCGCAATGCGGGGGCCAGGGGCGCCGGGTACCAGGAGGCCATCAGGTCGATGGTGGAGTCGGCGACCTTGCGGCCGCCTTCGTCCCAGCCGAAGTGGGCCCGCTCGTAGGCGTCCAGCGTGGCCTCGAACTCCTCGAAGGAGTCCGGGATGTCCGTGATGCCCAGGTGGCGGCCGAGGGTGGCGTAGTAGTTCGCCGATGCCTTGCGCTCGTGGTGGGTCAGCGGGCGCCATCCGTACGCGTCCAGCCAGCGCGCCGGAACGACCACGAACGTGCAGAGGACGTAGCGCATGTCGTCGCCGGAGATGTCGTAGCTGCGGTGCATCTGGTTCACGCGGCGGATCGCGGTGCGCGCGGTGTCGCTCTCGAAGCCGTGCTCCACGACGGCGTCGAGGAGCAGCGCGGTGTCGTCGTAGCGGCGCTGGGCCCGGTCGGTGAACTCCGCGGTCTCGGCCAGCAGACGGCCGATGGAAGGGACCGCGTAGGTGCGCAGGAGGGCGAGCTCGAGGGCTCTGGTGAAGTCCCAGGGGAACTCGTAGGTGGTGGTGAGCCGGTAGATGGCGAGGAAGTCCCGATCGGGATCGAGCCGGAGGATTTCCCTCAGCCGGTCGTAACGCTGCACCGGATGTCCCTTTCTGTGGCGGGTTCCCAACTCTACGTGCAGGCAGCGGCCTTGGAAATCGTCACCCGCAGGCTCTCGACGGGCGGGTTACCCGCTGGTTAGGGTGCGCCATCGAGAGAGCCAACGGGAGGTCACGTGTCCGACGACGAGGATGGCGGCTCGCTGTACGTGCTGACCGCCGTACTGATGACCCCCGCGCAGTTCCCGAGCGTCCTGGGTGACGACTTCCCCGAGGCTTGCTCCCTGCTGGGCGTGGCCCCGGCCCGGGGCGGGTACGGGCTGGTGCTCGGCCAGGACGAGGAGGGCGCGCGCTGGACGGTCGTCGTGGACGACGTCTCGCTGGTGGCCACTGCGATCGCCTCCTGGGACTGCGGCATGGAGTACGACCTGTCCCCCGACGAGCGGACGATCGTGGTCTCGCTGGCGGGCTGGCCGCTGGAGCTGTCGGTGGCGGCCTCCGGGATCCCCGCGCCGCACGATCCGGAGCAGGGTGCGGACGGCACCGGGCGGGTGCCGCTGGCGCCGCCCTCGGCCGAGACCTGGGGGCCGGTCCAGCGGCGCATGGGCGCGGACCAGGTCGCCCGGGAGTGGCCCGAGTGGCACGAGCGCGTGGCGACGGACGGCGGTGTGGCCGCGGCGGAGCATCCGGGGCTGGCCCGGGCGCTGGACGAGGCGGCGGGATACACCCGGACCCCGCCACCGCCCGGCCGGGTGCGTTCCTCGTTCGCGGGCGAGGGGGCGCGGACGCTGCGGGCGGACGGCGCCGGCTGGTCGCTGGTGGCCCGGACCGGCGGCGCGGCGTTCGTCCTGCTCGACGAGGAGCCGGGTGAGGTGCTCGTGGTCCCGCGGGAGGGACTTCCGGACCTGCCGGAACTACCGGAGCTGCTGGCGGCGCTGGACCGCGTCGCGGTCCGCCCGGCCTGAGCCGGCGGCGATCCCGATCAGCTGGTCGACCGCGGCCGGGCCGCCACCCCGGCCGTGGGCCGGACGGCCGCCGGGGCGCGCCCGCTTCCCCACGCTCCGGCGGGGGGCGCTCGCGTCGCGCGGCGCCCCCCAGCTGACCGCCGCGGCTCCCGGGACCGCCGCATCCACCGCCGGGAGTCGCGTGGAGGCCGTCGTCAGCGGCCGATCTGCTTCCGGGATATACCCCGGAGGCGACGGCGCTGGGAGGAGTCCAGCAGGAGGTAGGCGACAGCGGGCACACCGATCAGGACCAGCAGTCCCGCCCAGAACCCGACCGCCCAGAACAACACGATGGCTGCCACGACTCCGGCAACCGCGACCTTTCCGCTCGTGGACATCTGCGGACACCTCCTTCTGTCGTCGACCACTACCCCCTCAACGCGCCGTCCCGACCCCTCGTTCCCCGACACGCAGACCGGCCGAAAAGTGACCCGGGTCACGGCCAGGTCCGGGCCTTCAGAGGGCCGGGTTGGGATAATCTCGGCCACCCTGCATTCAGTAGTCAAGTTTGAGGGATGCGTGCTTCCTGAGATCTCCGGCCCCGGCCACCTTCTCCGCGGCTCCGCCGTGTTCCTTCCGGCCGACCCCGCACGCGCCGGCCGGATCGCGTTCTGGCCACCGGATGGTGCGGCTCCGCACACCCGGGCCGAAACCGCTTCGGGTGACGGCGGGGGTGCCGCTACGGGTGTCGGCGCGGTCGCCGGGGTCGGCGCGGCTGCCGGGGCCGGATTCGGCCGGTTCGACGAGCTGACCGTCGTCACGCCCGACCTGCGCCGCTGCTCCGTGACCGCGCTGGTCCTGTCCGTCGGCGAGGCCCTGCCGCTGCTCACCCGGGCTCGGGCCGCCGCCACGTCGGGCTCCGACCGCTCCGCCGCGGCCTTCTGGGGCGCCGCCGCGCTGCTGGCACTGGGCTTCGCGGCCCGCGGGCAGCTCCTGCCCGGCCTGAGTCCCGGGGGCCACGACGCCTGGCGGATCGGACCGCTGGCGCCCGCAGATGTCGACGCGGTCCGGGAACTCGCCGCCGTCATGCCTCCCGGGGCCCACTGCGTGCCCCTGAACGCGGACGGACCGCCTCGGCTGCCGGCCCCCGAGCCCCTGCTGCGGGCCTTCCTCGACGCCGTGGCCGACACCCTGCCCCGCTCCCCCGCCGCGCCCTCCGCCGCGGGCGGGCCCGCCTACGCCGCCCGGGAGCCCCGGCTGCACCCGGGCCTGCGCGACTGGGCCGCCGAGGTGGCCGCCGGGCACGACGCGGGCGTAAGGATCTCGCTGCGGATCGAGCTCGTCGGTGCCTGCGGCGCGGGCGCCTCCTCCGACGCGGGCGCCCCCGCAGACCCGGGCGGCCCCGCGGACCCGGGCGGCCTCGCCGGGGCCGCCTTCCGGGCCGTCCTCCAGCTGCACAGCCTGGCCGACACCGCCCTGGTCGCCGACGCCGCCGACGTCTGGTCCGGCTCGGGAAGCGCCGCGGCCGCCTTCCCGCCCCGCGCGCGGCTGGACGCCCTGCGCGCGCTGCGCCGCGCCGCGCGGCTGTGGCCCCCGCTCGGCCCGCTGCTGGCCGCGGCCGTGCCGGACGCCGTCGGGCTCGCCGACGAGGAGGTCGCGGAACTGCTCGGTGCGGCTTCCGGCGCCCTGGCCGCCGAAGGGGTACAGGTCCACTGGCCGCGCGGGTTCGCCCGTACGCTCACCGCCCGCGCCGTCCTCGGAGCGCGGGAGCCCGCGGGCTCCGCCTCCCCCCTGCCCGCACCCTCCGTCCTGCTCTCCCCCGGCTCCCTGCTCTCCTTCGGCTGGCGCTACGCGCTCGACGGCCAGGGCGACCTGACCGCCGCCGAGCTCGACCGGCTCGCCGAAGCGAGCCGCCCCCTGGTCCGGCTGCGCGACCGGTGGGTCCTCATCGATCCGGCCGAGGCCCGCCGGGCCCGCGCCCGGCGCGACGGCACGGTCTGCGCCGCGGACGCGCTGGCGGCCGTACTCACCGGGTCCGCGGAACTGGACGGCAGGCGGGTCGGCGTCGAGGCCACCGGCGCCCTCGAACAGCTGCGGGCGCGGCTGACCGCCGACCCGTCGCGGGCCGAGGGTCCCGACGCGCCGCCGGAGCTGCGGGCCGTCCTGCGGGACTACCAGCTGCGCGGCCTGCGCTGGCTGGCCCGGATGACCTCGCTCGGCCTCGGCGCCTGCCTGGCCGACGACATGGGCCTCGGCAAGACCGTCACGCTCATCGCCCTCCATCTGCACCGCAACGCCCCGGACCAGCCCGCCACCGCCGACGCGGACGCCACCGCCGGGCCGACCCTGGTGGTGTGTCCGGCCTCGCTGCTGGGCAACTGGCAGCGGGAGATCGAGAAGTTCGCGCCCGGCACCCCGGTGCGCCGCTTCCACGGACCCGGCCGCAGCCTGGCCGGCGTCACCGGCGGGTTCGTGCTGACCACGTACGGCACGATGCGCCTGGACGCGGCCGCGCTCGCCGCCGCCCGCTGGGGCATGGTGGTCGCCGACGAGGCGCAGCACGTCAAGAACCCCCGCTCCTCCACCGCCAGGGCCCTGCGCACCATCCCGTGTCCGGCCCGCGTGGCCCTGACCGGAACGCCCGTCGAGAACAACCTGTCCGAGTTGTGGGCCGTCCTCGACTGGACGACTCCCGGGCTCCTCGGCCGCCTCGGCACCTTCCGCACCCGCTACGCCGACCCCGTCGAAAGCGGACGTGATCCCCAGGCCGCCGCCCGACTGGGCGCGCTCGTACGGCCGTTCCTGCTGCGCCGCAAGAAGTCCGACCCCGGGATCGCGCCCGAGCTGCCGCCCAAGACCGAGACCGACCACGCCGTCGCCCTCAGTGCGGCGCAGACCGTGCTGTACGAGGCCGTCGTGCGCGAGACGCTCGCCTCGATCGCGGAGGCGGACGGGATGGAGCGGCGCGGCCTGGTGGTCAAGCTGCTCACCTCCCTCAAGCAGATCTGCAACCACCCCGCCCAGTTCCTGGACCGGCCTGGCACGGGCAGCACCGGCACCACGGGCAGCACGGGCACCGCACGGACCATGCGCACGCCTGCCGGGAGCCGCTCCGGCAAGCTGGAACTCCTGGACGAGCTCCTCGACACGATCCTCGCCGAGGGCGGCTCGGTCCTGGTCTTCACCCAGTACGTGGCCATGGCCCGGATCCTGGAGAAACACCTCGGCGCGCGCGGCATCGCCACCCAGCTGCTGCACGGGGGGACGCCGGTGCCGCGCCGCGAGGAGCTGGTCGACCGCTTCCAGGACGGCGAGGTCCCGGTGTTCCTGCTGTCCCTCAAGGCGGCGGGCACCGGCCTGAACCTCACCCGCGCCGGACACGTCATCCACTACGACCGCTGGTGGAACCCGGCCGTCGAGGAACAGGCCACCGACCGCGCCTACCGGATCGGCCAGACCCAGCCCGTACAGGTCCACCGGATCATCACCGAAGGCACGATCGAGGACCGGATCGCCGAGATGCTGGAGCGCAAGCGCGCGCTCGCCGACGCCGTCCTCGCGGGCGGCGAGGGCGCGCTGACCGAACTGACCGATGCCGAACTGGCCGAGCTCGTGGCGCTGCGCCCGGCCGCGGGGAGTGACGGATGACCGGCGGGGACCCGTACGAGAAGACCTTCGCGGCGCTCCCGCCCGCCCCACCCGGCCGCGGCTTCGCGCACACCTGGTGGGGCCACGCCTGGCTGCGCGCCCTGGAGGACAGCGCGCTCGACGGAGAGCAGGTCAGGAAGGGCCGCCGGTACGCGCGCACCGGCGCGGTGGGGGCGGTCTCGGTGCGCCCGGGCGGGCTCACCGCGGTGGTGCGCGACCGGGACGGGACGGCGCACCGCACCGACGTGCTCGTGCAGGAGTTCACCGAGGCGCAGTGGGACCGGCTGCTCGGTCTCGCGGCGGCCGAGTCAGGGCACATCGCGGCGCTTCTGGACCGGGAGGTGCCGCCGGAGCTGGCCGAGGACGCGGCGGAGGCCGGGGCGGAGCTGCTGCCCGGCATCGGGGACCTCGACCCGCGCTGTGACTGCGGGGAGTGGGACCACTGCCCGCACACGGCGGCCCTGTGCTACCAGGTGGCGCGGCTGCTGGACCAGGACCCGTTCGTGCTGCTGCTCCTGCGCGGCCGCGGTGAACGGGGGCTCCTGGACGAGCTGGCGGAACGCAGCACCGCCGGGGCGGACATCGAGGGGGCCTCCGAAGGGGCTTCCGCGGGGGCCTGTGAGGCGGGTTCCGACCCGGCGGCCGCCGACGCCGATGCCGACGCCCGCGCGGCAGCCGACCAGGGCGGTCCGGGCCGGCGGGGCGTGTGGGGCCTGCGGGAGATGCCGGGCCTCGCGGCCGCCGAGGCGTACGCGGCGTACGAGGCCCGGGCGGCCGGGGACGGCCCGGGCCCGCTGCCCGCGCCGCCCGCCCTGCCGGAGGCGCCTGGCCAGCCGCCGACGCTGGACACTGAGGCCGAGCCGGCCGGGCTGGACGTGGACGGGGTGGAGTTCCTGGCGCAGGCCGCCACGGCCGAGGCGTACCGGCTGCTGGCGGGTGCGCTGGCTCCCGGCCACGCCGAGCGCGCCCCGACGGCCCCGCTCACGACCGTCGAAGACGCCGTACGGCTCACGGCCGAGGCCGGCGACGTCCGGGTCCGGTCCCGGCTGGCGGCGGCTCTCGGCGGGGACCGGGCGGCGATGGAACTGGCCGTACGGGCCTGGGGCTTCGGCCGGGCACCCGCCCTCGCGGCGCTGGAGGACGACTGGACGCCGGACCGGGCGGCGCTGGCCCGGGCCCGGGCGGCGCTCGCCACCGCCTGGGCGGACGCGCGGGCGCCGGTGCTCCGCCGGGTCCGCGCCCGCTGGACGGCGGCGGACGCCGGGCTCCAGCTCCGGCTGGGCCGGGAGGGCCGCTGGTGGCCGTACCACCGCGAGGCGGGCCGCTGGGTCCCGACGGGCCCGTCGGCGCCGGACCCGGCCTCGGCGTGGGCGGCCCCGGACCCGGATCCGGAACCGCGTCCCGCGCCCGGCGCGGGGGCGGCGGGGAACCCGGCAGCCCCCTGAGGGCGGCCCCGGGCCCGCACGGCCGGCACACTGGCCGACGCGCACCGCTTGCCGGGGCCGGGAAGCGGGACGACGATGGGGGCGCTCCGGGGACCGCGGCACCACGGGAGGGTGACATGGGCGATCCGTTGGTGGCGCTGCCGGGTGGGGCCGACCCCGTCGAGCGCACGCGGGAACTGCGGCGCGCGCACGCCGCGTTCACCCGGGACGGCCGGGTCGAGGCGCCGGTCCGGGCGGTGATCGCGAGGTCGTGGCGGCGGTGCGCCCGGGCCCGGGTCAGCCCCGAGTGCGCGCCCCGGGTGGAACTGGCGGAGGCGGAGCTGCGGCGGTACCGCGCGGAGCATCCGCTGGCGCGGGTGATGCCGGTGTTCCGGGACCTCGTGGGAGCCTTCGCGGCGCACGGGGCGTACCTGATGGCGGTGTGCGACGCGCGGGGCAGCCTGCTCTGGGTGGAGGGCGAGCCGGGAACCCTCCGACGGGCGGAGCGGCTCGGCTTCGTTCCCGGGACGCGCTGGTCGGAGACGGCGATGGGCACCAACGCGCCCGGCACGGCGGTCGCGGTCGGCGAACCCGTACAGGTCTTCGGGGCGGAGCACTTCAGCCGCCGCGTGCACCCGTGGACCTGTGCGGCGGCACCGGTGCGGGACCCGCGGACCGGCGGGGTGCTGGGTGCGGTGGACATCACCGGGGGCGACGGGCTCGCGCACCCGCATGCGCTCGCCTTCGTGCGGGCGGTGGCCCGGGCGGCCGAAGCGCAGCTCGCCCTCCTCGCCCCGGCCCCGGCCGCCGCCGCGGACACGCTCACCGCGCTCGGCCGGGACGAGGCACTGCTGGGAACCGGGGGGCGCACGGTGCGGCTGAGCCGGCGGCACAGCGAGATCATGGCGCTGCTGGCGCACCACCCGGAGGGCCTGTCGGGCGAGGAACTGACGATCGCCCTCTACGAGGACGAGTCCGTGTCACCGGTGACGTTGCGCGCCGAGATGTCGAGGCTGCGCGGGGTCCTGGGCGACCGCGCACCGCTGTCGCGGCCCTACCGTACGGCCGTTCCGCTGGCGCCGGACTTCACCTCCCTGACCCGGCAGCTGGCCGGCGGCGCCGTCTCCGCCGCCCTGCACCGGTACCCCGGCCCCCTGCTGCCCGCTTCCACGGCGCCGGGCATCGTCAGGCTGCGGCGCCGCATCGAGGACCAGGCGCGGGCCGCGGTCGTCGCCCGGGCCGATGCCGGGCTGCTGACGGACTGGGTGTGCAGCCCGTGGGGCGCGGACGACCCGGAGGTCTGGCAGGCCCTGGCCTACGCGCTGCCGCCCGGGCGGCGGTCGGCCGCGCTGGCCCGCCTGCGCGCCCTGGACCTCGAACTGGGCCCGGCGCGGGACGCCGTACGGGTGGATCCGGTCCGCGGCGGGCGTGCAACGCGTTCGCAACCTGCGCCCCCCTAGCGTCCTGTCGAGCGCTGCCGGACGGCGGCGGCGCCCGGCAAGGGAGGCCACCATGGCCCGTTACGCTGCGCCAGGATCCGAGGGGGCGCTCATGTCGTACGCGTCCCGCTACGGCCACTTCATCGGCGGCGAGTACGTCGAGCCGGTCCGCGGCCGGTACTTCACCAACCCCTCCCCCGTGAACGGCGCGGCCTTCACGGAGGTCGCGCGGGGAACCGCCGAGGACGTGGAAGCGGCGCTGGACGCGGCGCACGCGGCCGCTCCGGCCTGGGGGCGCACCTCCGTCGCGGAGCGGTCCACGATCCTGCTGCGCGTCGCGGACCGGATGGAACGGAACCTGGAGGCCCTCGCGGTCGCCGAGACCTGGGAGAACGGCAAGCCGGTACGGGAGACCCTCGCGGCCGACATCCCGCTGGCCGTCGACCAGTTCCGCTACTTCGCGGGGGCGCTGCGCGCGCAGGAGGGGGCGCTCAGCCAGATCGACGACGACACGGTGGCCTACCACTTCCACGAGCCGCTGGGCGTGGTCGGCCAGATCATCCCGTGGAACTTCCCGATCCTGATGGCGGTGTGGAAGATCGCACCGGCGCTGGCGGCCGGGAACACGGTGGTGCTGAAGCCGGCCGAACAGACCCCGGTCTCGGTGCACTTCTGGCTGAGCCTGGTCGCGGACCTGCTGCCGCCGGGCGTGGTGAACATCGTCAACGGCTTCGGGGAGGAGGCCGGCAAGCCGCTCGCCTCCAGCCCGCGCGTCGCGAAGATCGCGTTCACCGGGGAGACCTCCACGGGCCGGCTGATCATGCAGTACGCGGCGGAGCACCTGAAGCCGGTGACGCTGGAACTGGGCGGCAAGAGCCCCAACCTGTTCTTCGACGACATCTGGACGACGGACGACGAGCTGCGCGACAAGGCGCTCGAAGGCTTCACCATGTTCGCCCTCAACCAGGGCGAGGTGTGCACGAGCCCCTCGCGCGCCCTGATCGAGCGCGGCCGGTACGCGGACTTCCTCGACGCGGCCGTCGCGCGCACCGAACTGATCGTGCCCGGGCACCCGTTGGACACGGACACGATGATCGGCGCGCAGGCATCGCGGGAGCAGCTGCGGAAGATCCTGTCGTACGTGGAGATAGGCCGTCAGGAGGGCGCGAAGGTCCTCACGGGCGGAGAGCCCATCGAACACGGCGGCGACCTGGCGGGCGGCTACTACGTCCAGCCGACGGTGTTCGAGGGCGACAACCGCATGCGGATCTTCCAGGAGGAGATCTTCGGACCGGTGGTCTCGGTGACGTCCTTCCAGGACTTCGACGACGCCGTCCGGATCGCCAACGACACGGCGTACGGCCTGGGCGCGGGGGTGTGGACCCGCGACGTCAATACGGCCTACCGCGCGGGCCGGGCGATCCAGGCGGGCCGCGTCTGGACGAACTGCTACCACGCCTACCCGGCCCACGCGGCCTTCGGCGGCTACAAGCAGTCCGGCATCGGCCGCGAGACCCACAAGATGATGCTGGAGCACTACCAGCAGACGAAGAACCTCCTCGTCTCCTACTCCCCGAAGAAGCTCGGCTTCTTCTAACGCGTGCGCGGAAGGCGCCGTGCCGTGCTCCGTGCGGTGTGACGTCCTTCGGCCGGTCGGCGTTGTCGGTAGCGTGATCACCTGCCGCGTGGAGTGACCACGCGCCCGGCCGGCCCGCGCGAGGGCTTCCGGCGGAGAGCGATGAGGCTGCCATGAGTGAACTGACGAAGCCCGAGATCGAACGTCCCGTGGGTGACGCTCCCCAGGAGCTGACGATCCGGGACCTCGTCGTCGGGGACGGGCCCGAGGCGAAGCCGGGCAGGGTGGTCCGCGTTCACTACGTCGGGGTCACCTTCGAGTCCGGAGCGGAGTTCGACGCCTCCTGGGACCGGGGCCAGCCGTTCAAGTTCGCCGTGGGGGGAGGCCGGGTCATCAAGGGCTGGGACCGGGGGCTCAGGGGGATGAAGGTCGGCGGCCGGCGCGAGATCATCGTCCCCCCGCGCCTCGGCTACGGCAACCAGTCCCCCTCGCCGTTGATCCCGGCCGGTTCCACGCTCGTCTTCGTGGTGGACCTGCTCTCCGTGGTCTAGGGAACGCCGTGGGAAGCGGTCTGCTACCCGGTCACGGGGTCGTGGCCGTCGCGCGGGCCGCCGGCGCCGTCCCGGGCGGCGTCCGCACGGGAACCCTCCCCGCGGGCGGCGTTCACGGGCCGGGTGAGCGGGCCGAGGTCGTGCGCGTAGTGGCCGACCGCGTCGGCGATGACGTCGATGTTGACGTCGAACGCCCGCATGTCGATGTTCGTGAGGTCGTCGCCGGCCGTGTGGTGGTTCACGTCGTACGCGACCCCCGCCCGGCCGCCGAACCTGGCGGCCTGGGACTCGGTCTTGATGCCATCGGCCCCGGCGAAGGTGCCGCCGGAGGGGATGCCCGCCGCGATGAACGGGGCGTAGTCCGAGAGGCCGGTGAAGTCGGTGCCCTCGTACGGGATCCGCTGCGAGCCGAGGAAGTCCGTGATGCCCTTCTCCAGCTGGGCGGAGCCCTCGGGGCCCGGGCCGGCGCCGACGCCGTCGGAGTCGTCGCCGTCGTGGACGAAGTAGGCGGCGTTCGGGGAGGCGATCGTGTCGAAGTTCAGGTAGAGCCTGATCTGCTCGCGCTGCTCTTCCGTCAGGGAGGCGAGGTACGCCTGCGAGCCCAGCACCCCGAACTCCTCGGCCGACCACCAGGCGAACCTGACCTTGTTCCCGACCTTGTCCTGGGACGTGGCCAGCCTGACCGCGACCTGGAGGAGGCCGGCCGAGCCCGAGCCGTTGTCGTTGATGCCCGGGCTGTCGTGGAGCGAGTCCAGGTGCGAGCCGAGGAACACGGTGTCGGCCGCGTCGCCGCCGCGGGTCTCGGCCACCACGTTGAAGGACCTGCGGTTCTCCCGCAGCTCGTGGATGTCGAGGGTGACCGTGACCGGGCCCGCGGCGGCCTCGGCGGCCAGCGCCTCGCCGTCCTCCTGGCTGATGCCGCCGGTGGGGATCTTCGCGAGGGCCGCGTCGCCGATGGTGCCGTTGATCTTGCCCGTGGTGTTGTTGTACACGACGGCGCCGAGGGCGCCGGCGGCGTGGGCGTTGGCCTGCTTGACGGCGAAGGAGCAGCCGCCGCGCTTGATCAGGGCGATCCTGCCGGTGAAGGCGCCCGCGGCGAAGTCGGTGGGCTCGCATCCGTGGGTGGCGTCGGCGTCCACGGGGACGACGGCCACGTCCGCGGTCACACCGCCCTCGGGGCCCTTGGCCGTGTAGGCCATCAGCTGGACGGTGATGTCGCGCGGGGTGGGCGAGAGCACGGTCAGGGACTCGGCGATGTCGTCGGTGTAGACGAAGTCGAACTCCTGGCGGGAGAGCCGGTAGCCGGCGGCTCTGAGGACCGCTTCCACGTAGGCGGCCGACTGCTCGTGGCCCCGGGAACTCGCCACCCGTGTGCCGCCGTTGTAGTCGGCTATCGCCTGGAAGGTCCTCAGGTGCCGGAAGGCGTCCTTGGCCGTCGACTCCCTGACGAGCTTCGCGGCCAGCGCGTCGCCCCGGCCGGCCCGGCCCGGGTCGTCGGCCTCCGCCGTGGCGGGTCCGGCGAACAGGAGGGGGGAGACGAGTGCCGCGGCGGCCAGGGTGGCCGTCGCCGCCGCGATGCGACGTGCGGACATGGAGTTCCTCTCACTGCGGGTCGATGGATCGCTCGACGGTCGGAAAGCTCGACGGTCAGGATGAACGTGCACAGCGGGAGGAGATCGAGGCACGCTAACCCCGTGGCGGCCCGCTGCCAAGACGAAGTTCCGAGTCGGTCCGGGTGACCGGATCTTTGGCTGAGTTTGAGCGGGAGCGGTAAGGGGGGACGACGCGCCGGCGACGGCTCGCCCGCAGCGAACTTGGCTGGTTCGAGCCCATGACACTCTCTCCTTCGATCCCGTATCCATGACATGAGCGCCGGTAGGCCCTACCGCGTGCCGACCGACAGGACAGCGCGCCTGAGGGCGCGCCGGTGACGCGGGGGTGGCAGATCAGTGCTGGCCAGAACGGAAAGATCCGCGGCAGACCCTTCCTTACCCGGCTGTACGGGGACCGCCCCCGGCCCGCCGGCCGAGCCCGGGGACGCGGAGAGCGAGCCCTCACCGGCGGACGGGCCGACGTACCGGATCCTGGGCCCCCTCGAGGTCCACCGGGCGGGGGTGCTCTGCACGCCCACGTCCCTCAAACGGCGCGCCCTGCTCACCCTGCTGCTGCTGCACGCCAACCGCCGCTTCCCGATCTGCACGCTGATCGGCGAGCTCTGGGACGACCGGCCGCCCCCGTCGGCGGTGGCCGCCGTCCAGATGTACGTGTCGGGACTGCGGCGCGTCCTGGACCCCGCGCACAGCCGCGGCGGCGGCGACGCCCGACGGCATCCGCTGCTGCTCACCGCCGGGAACGGCTATCTGCTGCGCGTACGACCGGGCGACCTGGATCTCGACCGGTTCCGCGCGCTGGCCGGGCTCGGCCGGGACCAGAGGGCCGCGGGCGACTGCACCACCTCGGCAAAATCGTTTCATCAAGCCCTCGCCCTCTGGCGGGGCACCTCCCCCGGAGAACTTGGGCAGGCGGGCCTTCCCGCGCACTACACCGTGCGGCTCGAAGAAGAACGCCTGGCCCTGGTGCACGACCGGATCGGCGCCGACATCTGCACCGGCAGGGCGCGCGAGGTCGTCGGCGAACTCGAGGAACTCTGCGCGCGCCACCCCCTCCGCGAGGACTTCCACGAGCAGCTGATGCTCGCCCTGGCCACGGCGGGGCGCCGCGCCGAAGCGCTGAACGCCTACGCCCGTGCCCGGCGCACCGTGGTGGAGAACACCGGCATCGAACCCGGCCCGGGTCTGCGCACGGCGCAGCAGACGCTGCTGAGCGGCGCCCGCCCGGACAACGCCCGGCACGACCGCTGCCGCCCCGCGGTGGTGCTCCGGCCGGCCGGGCGGGGCGCCTGACGCCCCGGGGCGGCCACCGCCGTACGGGCCC